>QWPJ01000068.1 GCA_003671195.1 Planctomycetota bacterium | reverse complement strand
TGTTCTTCCCCCATACCGACCCCAATGCGAGCGATTCGGAAATCCGAAAGATCGCCGACCAAATCGCCAGCTACGGTTTCTCCGTCGGCTCTCTGGTCGCTCCGGTTTGGCCAGGGACCGTCGGCGACTCGGCCATGGGAGATGACCAATGCCAAAAGAAGTTCCTCTCGGCCGTCGAAATGGCTTGCCGAATCGCCCGAGTCTTTGAGGACCATGGCATCCGCAAATACGGTGTGATCCGCGTCGATAGCGCCGAGTTCGGTGTCGAAAAATGGCGATCCGATGCCAAAGCCAACACCGCCCGCATCGTCGATACGTTCAAAAAAGCCGCCAATATCGCCAAAGACCACGGTCAACGACTCGCCGCCGAAGGCGAAATCTGCTGGGCCGGTATGCACTCCTGGCGAGATATGCTCGATGTCCTCGAAGGAGTCGGTATGCCCGAAGCCTTCGGATTCCAAGCCGACTTGGCCCACACCTATCTCTACCTGCTCGGTTACAACGCCCCCGAACATGCCATGCTCGGGGATCACTACACCCAAGAGCAGTTCGATCAAGCCTACAAAAGCATGACCGACCAACTCCGACCCTGGACCATCGATTTCCACGTCGCCCAAAACGATGGGCATGTCCACGGTGCAGGCTCCCACGATAAGACCGGCAAACACTGCCGCGCCGATGATCCAAACGGAAAACTCAATATCGTCGAGTGCTCCGGATACTGGCTCAAAGATGCACAAGCACGCGGTATCCAACACATCTGCTGGGACGGTTGCATGTTCCCCAACAAAACCCTCGAAGACCCCCACACTTGGAACACCATCCTCGCGACGATGCTCGCCGTGCGTGAAGCCCACGGCTGGAACACCAGCCCAAGCGTTTAATTCAAACCACTTCAAACCATCCACCCAACTCAATTCTCGTCTCGAGGAATCGCTATGAAAGAACTTCGTATCGGCATGATCGGTTATGGATTCATGGGCAAAGCCCACTCGAATGCCTACCTCCAAGCCAGCCGCTTTTTTAAAAGCTCCCATAAACCGGTCTTGAAGGCCCTCTGCGCACGGAATGCCGAAAAGGCCAAGTCGTTCGCCGACAACTGGGGCTATGAGTCGATCGAAACCGATTGGCGCGAATTGCTCAAACGCTCCGATATCGACGCGATCGATATCTGCACTCCGAACAACCTACACAAAGAGATCGCCATCGAAGCGGCCAAAGCCGGCAAGATGATCCTCTGCGAAAAACCTCTGGCCATGAATACCGCAGAAGGCCTCGAAATGGTCGCTGCAGTGGAAAAAGCCGGTGTTGCGAACATGGTCTGGTACAACTACCGACGCGTCCCGGCCGTGACCTTGGCCAAGCAGATCGTCGACTCAGGAAAACTCGGGCGGATCTTCCACTACCGCGCGAACTTCCTCCAAGACTGGACCATCAACGCCGATGTGCCCCAAGGTGGCGCGGCAACCTGGAGACTCGATGCCGACGCGGCCGGTAGCGGTGTGACGGGCGACTTGCTTGCCCACTGCATCGATACGGCCCTATGGATCAACGGTTCGATCAACGATGTCTGCGCAATGACCGAAACGTTCGTCAAAGAACGTACCCACGTCGAGACCGGCAAAAAGTCCCCCGTCAACATCGACGACGCTTGTTCGTTCTTCTGCCACTTCAATAACGGCTCGCTCGGACTCTTCGAGTCGACCCGCTATGCACGTGGCCACAAAGCCCTTTACACCTTGGAAATCAACGGCGAAAACGCCAGCATCGCTTGGGATCTGCACGACCTGCACCGCCTGAAGTACTTCGATTACAACGATGAGTCCATCGTTCGAGGCTGGCGCAGCGTCCATGTCTCCGACGGCGATCAACCCTACATGGGCAACTGGTGGGTACCCGGCCTGCAAATCGGCTACGAACACTCGTTTACCCACCAAGTCGCTGATTTCCTCAAGAGTCTCGATACAGGCGAGCCAGCCCACCCGAGCTTCAAAGACGCCCTGGAAACCCAACGCGTCTGCGATGCAGTTCTCCAAAGTGCCGCCGATCGGCAATGGAAGAACGTCTAGTCCTCGGCGCGACTCCCATCCTCGCACATCTTGACAATCTTTGGATCGAATTGGCCGATCGTGTCGACCAATTCGGCCTGAGCTGCCATCACCGAATGGATGTCCTTGTAAGCCCCCGGAGCCTCGTCGGCACCGGCTGAGATTACTCGAATTCCCCGAGTGCTCAAGCTCGTTCGGACTGCGTTCCAGGTGTACTGGTTCTTGGCCGCCGTTCGGCTCATGCATCGTCCTGCCCCATGCGATGCGGACATCAGACTCGCTGCATTCCCCTTGCCTCGCACCACAAAACCCGGCGTTGCCATCGAGCCGGGGATGACTCCCAAGACCCCTGCACCCGCCGGTGTGGCACCCTTGCGATGCACCACCCACTCCTTGCCTTGATGGGTCTCCTTCCAAGCAAAGTTATGGTGGTTTTCAACGCCTGCAATGACGCGACCGCCCAAGAGTTTCGTGACCAACCGATGGATCACATCGTGGTTGGCCGCTGCATAGTCCCCCATTAGATTCATCGCTTCCCAGTACTCTTGGCCCTCTTGACTATCGAGCGACAACCAACCGAGATACCCAAACTGAGTCGATAGATTCTTGGGTAACTGTGCTCGTGCGATATTGCTGTAGACCGAACACACACTCGCACCGGTACCACGGCTCCCAGAATGACTCAACAGAGCCGTATAGACGCCTGCCTGGAGCCCAAGCTGCGCGTCGGCTTGGGCTAGCCTCAAGGTCCCAAACTCCACGAAGTGGTTTCCCGATCCGCTCGTACCCAACTGCTTGCGCGCAGTGTCTTTTTTCTCGCGAGTCGTCCGCGTGATGCTCCAGTCCTGATCCATCACCCGATGGTCCTGCGGCGTCTCATGGACCGAGCCGATCCCGAAGCGAGTTCCACGCTGCAAAGCCGTTTCGAACCGCATGGGATTTTTTGTCATCTCCAAGGGCTCGATGTCCAGCACCGAGAGCTTCATCCGACAAGCGATATCGACTCCGACCGCATAAGGAATCACGGCGTTTTCGACTGCCAAGACCCCTCCGATCGGCAAGCCGTAACCCAGGTGCGCATCGGGCATCAAGGCAGCGGCCCGAGCGATCGGCAATTGGCATGCGGTTCGCATCTGCATATGGGCCGCCGGGTCGATCTGAGTCCCCCAGGTCGGATAAGCGATGGACTCTGGGGCCAAGGCCTGGACTTGGTTGCGATCCTCCAAAATCGATTCGGCTAAAGATCCCCAAAATTCATCCCCAAGGAATCCTTCCGGATTTTCCACCACCGATGCAATTTGCGCTCTGACATCCTTGCCCCGATGCCCCTTTTGACCGATCACATTCTGGATCGATCGAATCGCTACCGGAACGCAGGGGATCGGAACACCAAGTTTCTCTAATTGTCGTGCATTCATGATAGAGATAGGAACCCTGGGACCGCAAAAGGGTTCGCTGGTCGCCCAAGAATCGGAGCAAAAAAAGGCTCGGCCGTGCTAACCGCAACGATGGCTCGCGAGCATGGCGGTCAACGTCGAGCATCGCCGAAGTTCGAACAGCCATCGAGTACGAGTACCGCTTCGCTGAGTACCGCTTCGCTGAGTACGAGTACGACGAAAAATCGTTTAACCCGCAGCCAACGGCGAGGAAGTGGCTATTAGGCACTCATATCGTGCTCAGCATCGCGACAATCCGCACTGGCTTGGATTTGAGTTCGATAAACGTCGAGTCGTTCGTAGTCGAAAAAGGAGTCTATCTCTGTTGCCTCGATTCGATGACGATTACGAGCACCGTCCGCCGCGGCGGACTGAGCACGAGCACGATGGGATCCTGTGGTCGCGTCTGTCGCTGTTGTTTCTCGACAGCAAATGGGAAGGGAATAACAGGATACACTCTGTTCCTTTCCAACGCTTTTTAAGTCTACGCGGTTCCTCCCCCCGCGGCAACGATGCCCCACACGATCCCCGGTCGGAATGCCCCAGGCCCCCGGTTGGCTTGCCCAACCGGAAGCCAAGCTTCGCGAGCTAACCGGAAGCCAAGCTTCGCGCGCTGACGGATCTGCTTCCCCTTCCGCACAAGGTGGCAAGGGTCGTAAATTGGGGTTGGTGGAGATCCGCCAGCTAGCTGACGAACCTTGGGCTCCGGTGGCTCAAGGCCACCCGGGGGCCGAGATCTTATGATGGTGCGCGTGGCTCTGCTAGCAAGAACGGCCCCGTTCACCCATCCCGCGACATGAAGGTTTCCATTTCAAATTCACCCTATCGCGGGCTTGGGTGCAACGGTTGGTTCGATCTTCAGTCCCACCAGAAGTACCATGTACTTGCGTTTATCAAACTCGCAGCAAGAGCCGCGATCGTTCCGGTCCCTTGATCCACGATGTCATAGCAGTAACGGTATTGCTCCCTTGCAAGTAACATAGCGGCCTCACGATCACGCGGAGGATTTGAAACAACACATTGCACAATATCTCCGGTAATGCTAACAACCTCGGAACCGTATTTCGCTTTCCAGTAGCGGTGGATTGCGCAATGGTCTTGTGGGAAAGGACAATCGTTCCACCCACCCCAATTCAAGTGTGCAAACGATTCGAACGAGTTGTCAATTGCGAGTAATGCGATCGAAACTTTCTTCTTCGGTTTTGATCCGGAGATACTCAAATGTGTCACGATACCTATTTCACCAGGATCAACGTCTGGCCAATCTCCATCTTCACATTGATAGAGTTCGGGATCTTGCGAGGTCCTGTCTGCGAACCATTTTTCCGCATTGATGGCAGTGCTGGCAGCGAGAATCTCATTTGGCGATTCGGACGAATCCTCCAATCCTCCTTCGATACGTTCAAGCTCCTCGTCATCGCCAATTAGGATAGGCCACAGACCGCTCGATGTGAACTCAAGTTGCAAGCGATTTAGCTCTTCAATTGCCTTATCGCCAGTGACGCCAATTTTCTTCATGAGTGTTTATGCGCTAAAGGAACGAACGGCGACCATCACCGAGTGGCCACCAAAAAAGTCAACATGTCAAGCGCCGCCAAACGACCACTTCGGTGCATCCGATTGTTCGTTCTCATCGTGCTGCCAGCAACGCTTGCAAATCCGATTCGGTGCTCAATATCATCTTAGTGGATAACCGAAACTTCGGTATAGGTGAACCCGCCGCGGGTTCACGGTACGGTGGGAGGCGTGGTTCGCCGTTTCTCTTTCTGTGTTTCACTCAGGATGGTTCGGACCACCTCGTCGTATTGAGCGCGGTCAAACGTAAATCGCATGGACTCCGGTTTTTTCCTCCTGCCGCACTGGAACTGATCGAACACGACGTTTTGCTCGGTCTTCGTCACACGGCAGTGGCTGTGACCGCAACCGTATTCGCCACAATTGCATACCGTCACAATATGGATGCCTTCTTGCCTTGGCGTGCCATGTGGGGGGAGGTACGGTAGATCGTCTTCAACGATCCAGTACGGTATCCCGTCTCGACCGTCGTCTAGCAATTCGGACAATGGGACACCATCGACAAGTAGTTCAAACGACTTGCCGTTCACATCCGTTACTTCGACCGTCAATTGGTTCATCTTCTTTGATGGCAAAAAATATCGATTCACCCAGCGGCGAGATAAATCATTGATTTTTCAGTACACCTGATCGCCGCTTGGGTGCAATCGTTGGTCATGCAAAATTTGTTTTGCCGAGGTCGTCGTATTCCGGCCATCCCCAACCACCATTGAAGTCTTCGATGTCGGTGGCCTAAAAAGGGGTTTTGACCCTGAAAACCCTATGGGCCTCGCATGCTCATCTATGTGAAACTGCCGCCGCACTTCTGTGCGTTGGACCAATGCGACCGGACCCGCACGTCCGGTGGTGTGGGGAGGGTGCCCGCAACGGGCATCCTCAGCCAATTTTATCCCAATTCGTGAGTTCGTTCGAATCTACTTACGCTTCATCAGAGCGTAGCCGCACGTCGAATCGGTGGAGTACGGAAATCCCGTAGGCCGATCTTCGCCAGTCTTACCCTGCAGATGCTCAATTTTTCTTCCGACCCACCGGATGATCCCCAGATGGGCACTGCCGGAATCATCTCCCGTGTCGACGTATTCATCGAACGTCGTTTGGTCACCGTCTCTGGAAATCACGAGAACTCCTGATTCAATCGTCTTGCCACCCATGATTTTGATGTAACGATCTCCGTCGATGACCATGCGTGCCTTAACAATCCAAGGTATGAAAAACGGTGCCTTTCCACCATTTTGGCCAAAGGAAACGATACTCCATTCCCCTTGAAGATCCGCAAGAGTCGGAGTTTTCTGAATGCTATTTCCTGTCGGCTTGGACTTCTGAATTTCAAGTTGTTTGTTGGCCGTACCGGGGTTGACTACGATGAAGGGTTTTCCAGTGATCCAGGTGTAGCCAACTCCCCATAAAATGACCGCCACAATCAGCGACAGCGAGATTAAAGGAATTAACATTTTCGGTTATGACGAATTCTGCTTTTTCAGGATATCCGAAGGTTGTGTGGACTCAGTGCCGCCGTAGGCCCTGCATTTGACCCAATCGCCGTTGCGTCTCAGGTATAATTACGCTTGGTATTCGTAGTGTACTATAATCCGATGAGAAATCGCACTACGGCCACGTGAAGAATCAATTAAGAATCGATTCCTAGAAAATTTTCCGGCTTGCTATCCCATTCTGTCGAACGCTCAGTCGACCGGACATATTGAATTTCGGCTTTCAGGATTATCTTGGATTTGCCTTTTCCGGGATCTATGGAATTCCATTTTGCTCGGGTTAGAACCAAATCCAACAGCTACTAAGGCTGCACGTCGCTCTCCCCAATATCTTTCTTCCGCCCTCCGGGCGGAAGAAAGATATTGGGGTTTTGGCGGATCGGTAGCTAAAGAATCTTGGCCCCGCCGGCATCAAGCCGAATGGATTCATCACGTGCACACACGGCCTCGGAGGGCCATGTTACTGATGGGGGACACACGGCCTCGGAGGGCCGTGTTACGGATGGGGGACGCAGGGCCTACGCACTGCTTAGCGCTTAACGCTTAACGAGTTGCCGACAAGACATTTCCAAGTCCGCTATTTGCTGTGGCGGCCTTTGCCGTGCCTGCTTGCTCGAGCGCATTGATCACCTGCGACTCGGACAGAAGATCTTCGAGAACGATCGGATTCTTGCCGTCCCCAGGCTTGTAGATTGCAAGCACCGGAATGGCGACTTTATTGAGCTCTCGAAGCTTGGCCATCAGTGCCGGTGGGTACCGCGTAAGATCGGCGATCATCGGCACGACATCATGCTTCTTGACCACGTCCTGGACCTTGCGTGTATTGATCGCCACCGCCAAATTCAATTTGCAGTTCTGGCACCACTCGGCCGTAAAGTCGATCAATACCGGCTTGCCCTCGGCGACGGCCGACTGCAACGCTTGCTCGCTGAAAGGGACCCACTCGAGTTCGTACTTCGAAGGCTTGAGGAAATAAAACGATCCGATGGTACCTGCCAAGGCCGCCATGGCGCCCAATCCCCAGGCTCGCATACGACGTGAGTTGCTCTCCCAAACCGGCACACGACCGATCCACCAGCATGCAAACCAAATGAAGATCAAGGCCGAGAGCATCGAGATGCGCTCCTTTTCCGGGAACCCCGATACAAAAGCCACGACACTCAGGAGCAACGGAAAGGCCAGAAACTCTTTGAACGTCTCCATCCATGGCCCAGGCTTAGGAATCCACTTCATCGAACCCGGAAACATCGCGACCATCAAATAAGGAAACGCCATCCCGATTCCGACCCCCAAGAAGATCAAGAGGACCACCCAAGCCGGTTGGCTCAGTGAGACCGCAAGGGCACTTCCCAGGAACGGACCGCTGCAGGGGGTCGCTAGCAAGGTTGTGATGACCCCTTTGAAAAACGCCCCCAGATATCCTTTTTTGCTCGATAGCTCCGTGCTCTTGGCTCCGCTGGCAAAGCCTGGGATCGGAAACTCCCAGACCCCTAAGAAGCTCAACGCCAAGGTGAACATGAATCCCGTGAAGAGGACCTGGGTCGTCGTGTTCCCAAAAAGCGCTCCCCACTCCAAAGCACGACCCGTCATCCAACGCAGCCCTAAACTCGTCGCGCCAAAGCCCAACAGCACCGCGATCATCCCAAGCGAGTAGGTCAGCGTGAGCATCGAGGCAGTCCGCCGCTCGCCATGGGCTTCGTTGACAAACCCCAGGATCTTCAAGCCGATAACCGGCAAGACGCAGGGCATGAAATTCAAAATCAACCCGCCGAGCATCGCCAAGAAAAACTTCGTGAAAACCTCCTTGGGCTCGAGCGTAAGGGCGTACTTGTCGGCGTCGAACCAATTGGCCCGCTGGGGATGGTTCGCTGCTTCGTCGTATTTGCTCGCCGCGATCCCAAGCGGTAGCTTGCCCTCTTGAGATTTCGACTTGGAAACCTGATAGACTCCCTTGAACTTCAACCCCCGAGGCCGATCGCATGCACCTTGGGTGCATGCCTGGTAGCCGACCAACCCTTCCAAAGGCGTTTCACCTTCGAGGGCCGTCTCGGGGACCTCGATCGGCACGCGGATCGTGACCTTGCCATCGTAGTAATCGACCACGCCACCGACCCCCAAGTCCTTTCGGATCGATCGTTTGTCGACTTTGGGCTCGTAAGCCTTCACGCCGAATTTTTGGGTCAGCACCAAATGCGTTCGGTTCTCGAGGACCGGATCCTTCAAATCGAGCTTGTAGATGTGGAAGTCCTTGTCGGGAGTCGCCTCGAGGATCAACTCGAGCTTATCCCCCGGCTTGACCGTCGACTTCGAAAGATGGATCTTCCACTCGACCATGCTGTCAGGCTCGCGGAACTCTCCCATCGCCAACGCTTCGTCTTTGGATTCGACCCAACCTGAAAACTCCGCCGGGACCTTCTCGTCGCGAATCGGAATGCAATTCTTCTCGCACACCTGACCTTCGATCGTCAGTTCGATCCGTCCGGGCTTGGTCTCCAGAGATTCCGTCCACTCGATCGGGGCCGACCAAGTCACGGTGTTGCTGAACTGCTCGACAGCCAATCCAGGCCAGGATTCCGAGTTCTTGTCGACCTCCGGGGGGCGGTCCGGGACAAAAGGACCCGACAACTTGGCCTGCTTGCCCAAAAGCTTGATCACCGTCGGACTCGGACCGCCGGGTGCCTGGGTGGTCGAGAAGATGTGGTACTTGCCAGAAAGCTTCGCCGTCAACGACACCTTGCCCTTGCGCGTCTTTGGGTCGATCTGGTACGAAGCGGAAAATTCATACGGATTGTCGAACAATCCCAACGAGAAATCTTGGCCAAGTCCCCCGGCGGTTCCTAGTCCACCGGCTGCTCCGTCGAAAAGTGGATCTTGCCCCATGGTCACCAAAGGGATCCAAAGCCAGGCAAAGGCCACTGTCAAAAGTACTCGAATCATCGATCCCTCGCTGAAAATATAGGAGGTTCTATTGTAGGTTCCCAGCGACTCGTGGGTCAACGGATACTCGGGTCTAGTCGCTCGGGCGGGTTCCGCTCCCTGAAGAAAACCTTACCGAAGATTAAATAGTCTACTTCAGCGCATTTCGGATTTGCTATCAAAACCGCCGATAAACCGCCGATAAAGATCTGTAGCTTAACTTGATAAGAAGACCTAGCTAGGCGATTTGGGCGAAGTGCGAATTCTGGAGTTGATTCCGATCCTCAAAAGGCAGTATAGTCCGCGTCGCAAACAAGGTAGGAAGGAATCTCATCGATGGATCATCGTGTCAAACGCAGTATTCGAGTCGCCGAACCGGTGCTCGATGGCAACGAAGCCCTTTACGTCATGGACTGCATTCAGTCGACCTGGATCTCCTCCCGAGGGACCTACATCGACCGCTTTGAGCAACTGCTGGCCGAGTACTGCCAAGTCCCCTATGCCGTGGTGACCAACAACGGCACGACCTCGCTCCATTTGGCCTTGGCCGCCGCAGGCATCGGTCCCCAAGATGAGGTGATCATGCCGACCCTCTCGTACATCGCTACGGCTAATGCCGCGACCTACTGCCAAGCCAAACCGGTCTTTGTCGATTGCGAACAGGACTACCTTTCGATCGATCCCGAACGGATCGAGCAAGCCATCACACCTCGGACCAAAGCGATTTTGACCGTTCCGCTTTACGGGCATCCTGTCGATATCGATCCGATCGAACAGATTGCCCAACGGCATGGACTCTTGGTCATCGAAGACTCCGCCGAAGCCATCGGCGCGTTGTACAAAGGCCGACGCGTCGGATCGCTCGCCGACGCCTCCTCGTTTAGTTTCTTCGGCAACAAGACCATCACGACAGGCGAAGGAGGGGCGATCACCACGTCGAACAAAGAGCTCGCAGACAGGATGCGATTCTTGCGTGGCCAAGCCGTCGATCCGAACAAGAATTATTGGCACCCCGAGGTCGGCTTTAATTATCGCATGACCAACATCGCCGCTGCGATCGGGACCGCACAAGCCGAACGGCTCGATGTTCATGTGCAACGACGCCAGGAGGTCGCGCGCTGGTATTTCGAGGAACTGGCCGACTGCGAAGATATCTTCCAGCTCCCGCGATCCGCACCCTGGGCTCAACACTCCTACTGGATGTTCACAGTTCTCATGCGACCTGAATCGGCCGTGGACCGCGACGCATGGATCGAGCGGTTGGCCCAAGAAGGGATCGAAAGCCGCCCGGTCTTTTACCCCATCCACACCATGCCGATGTACCGCGAACGCACGGGGAGCTACCCCGTCGCCGAGCGCTGCTCGCGTCTGGGGATCAACCTCCCGACCCACGGCAAACTGACGCGTGAGGACGTCCGCTACGTATGTCACCACGCGATCGCCACTTGGAAATCCCTCTATCGAAGCCCCACGCGGACCGTTCGCCGTGCCGCCTAATTCGATCCAAAACGATACCAAGTTCAGGCCCAAAGCCTCTTTCTGCCGACTTGCTAATGCGCGTAATTGCCCCTCTATGACGAAGTTGTGAAAAAGTTGACCCCGCTAGCGCCTTGAGCTATACTCAACGCAAACGTCGAGCTCAGTTTTTCCAAGCGATTTTCTGGCTTGAACCACCCCACCTTTGAGCCCCTGCTCGCTCAAGACAACTTTCTTACCACCCATCCTAGGTCCATTGGATCTTTATATGCGCATTTCAAAACACCTGTTCCTGGCCCTCTGGGCAGTTGTAGGTCACTCAAGCTTTTTGGCACTTAAGACCCAAGCTGCCGACCCGGTCTCGGTCTCTTGGTCCAAAGATGTCCTGCCGATTCTCCGCGCCAATTGCTATGCATGTCATCAAACCTCGAAAACCCAAGGTGGCTTTCGAATGACCGATTTCGAAGGCTTGCTCAAAGGTGGTGAGTCGGGCGATGCGGCCATCGTTGCGGGGAACCCCGAAGCGAGCAATCTGCTGCGCGAAATCACTCCGGTCGATGGCAAGGCCGAGATGCCCAAGAACCTTGCTCCGCTGAAGCCCAGCGAAATCGAGATCATCCGAAAATGGATCGCCGCTGGGGCCGTCCAAGACGTCGTCGATACCGGCCCACGCTTTACCAACGAAAAGCCGCCGATCTACTCCCGTCCCCCCGCGATCGTCAGCCTGGACTTCTCCCCAGATGGCTCGCAGCTTGCCCTCAACGGGTTCCACGAAGTCCTCGTGCTCGGAACCCAAGACTGGCAACTGAAAAATCGATTGATCGGAATGAGCCCACGCATCGAATCGGTTCGGTTCTCACCAGACAACCAATGGATCGCTGTGGCCGCTGGAGAACCAGGCGTCTTGGGCGAACTGCAACTCTGGAACAATGCGAACAAGCAACTGCACCGAAGCACCTTGCTCGGTGGCGATACCCTGTTCGGTCTCTCATGGACCCACGATTCGGCCATGCTCGCCCTCGGGATGGCCGACAACTCGATCCGTGCGCTGGACCTCGAAGGCAATCAAAAACTCTACCAACGGACCCACGATGATTGGCCACGCTCGACGGTCTTTACCGTCGATGGCAAACACTTGCTCTCGGGTGCCCGTGACATGACGGTCAAACTGACCGATGTCGAAACCGAGCGGTTCATTGATAACGTCACATCGATCACCCCAGGTGCGCTCCGCGGCGGGGTCCAAGCCCTAGCTAGGCATCCAGAACGCGATGAGATCCTCGTCGGTGGCTCCGACGGAACCCCCAAAATCTACCGCGTTTTCCGGCAGACGGCTCGCGTCATCGGCGATGATGCCAACCTAATCCGACAACTCGACCCCATGCCCGGCCGTATCTTCTCGGTGGCCATCAGCCCCGATGGCAAATACCTTGCGGCCGCCTCGACCATCGATAACCAAAGCGTAGTGAAAGTCTGGTCCTACGATGTCGATGGCAAATTGCCCCCAGAAATCAAAGCGATCCAAGCCAAGCGGGCTCCCCAACGCAAACCCGACGAGCGCAAGAAACTCGAGGAATACATCACCGAACAACCTCAGGTCCTCGGAACGTTCCAAGTCCCCAACGCAGCCGTCTATGCCCTGGCCATCGACGCCCAAGGTCGCCTAGCAAGCGGTGGGTCTGACGGCCGCGTTCGCATCTGGAACATCGCCGATTCCCAACTCATCGCCGATCTCGATGCGACCCCTGCAGGCTCGCTCAATGCCGCCCAAGACAGTTCGCTTGCAGCCCTCCGCATCGATCGACTCAAAGCGATCGGCGATGCCCATCTAGCCGAACGGACCACCGAAGCTCCCAAGGCTCAAGGCGAATTGTCGCACCCGCCGGTCCGAGTCGATCAAATCGCCTCGATCCAAGTCCAACCCTCACAGATCGAATTCGGAGCTTGGAACGACTCGGCGCAGATTGTCGTCATGGCCCAACTTCAGACCGGCGAGCTGGTCGATGTGACCAGCCAAGCGACCTTCGCCGCCGAGAACGATTCGGTATGGCTATCGCAACGCGGCTGGGTCCAACCGATCCATGCCGGGGATGCCAAGATCAACGTGACGCTCGGCAACCACCAACAAGCCATCGGCGTCCATTCGACCATCCCCACCGACTTCGAGGTCGATTTCATCCGCGATGTCAATCCAGCCCTGTCCCGCTTGGGTTGCAACTCCGGGACCTGCCACGGGGCACAAGCCGGTAAGAACGGCTTTAAACTCTCATTGCGAGGATACGATCCGAACTACGATGTCCGCAGCTTGAGCGATGACCTCGCCGGCAGACGTATCCATCCGGCCTCGCCGATCGATTCGCTGATGCTGACCAAACCCCTCGGAGTGGTCCCTCACGTCGGCGGAAAAATCATCGAGCCAGGCGACAACCACGCCCTGGTCCTTCGTCAATGGATCGCAGGGGGTGCGACCCTGAACATGGGGACCCCGAGAGTGACCTCCATCGAAGTCACCCCGAACAACCCGGTCATCCCCATGCCTGGAGGGATTCAGCAACTCCGCGTCGTGGCGACGTATGCCGATGGCAAGTCGCGCGATGTGACCCGCGAAGCCTTCTTGGAATCGGGGAACGCAGAAGTCGGCGCGGTGCTCGAAGGTGCCCGCGTCCAAGCTCTCCGACGCGGAGAGGTCCCCGTCCTGGCCCGTTTCGAAGGTGCGTATGCGGCCACCACGCTGACGGTCATGGGCGACCGCGAAGGCTACCAACAGGCACAGATCGCCTCGCAAAACATCATCGATCGACTCGTGGCTTCCAAGTGGGATCGACTCAAGATCCAGCCCTCGGGTCTGTGCAACGATGCGGACTTCCTAAGGCGAGTGACCCTGGACCTCACAGGCGTTCCGCCGACCCCCGAAGCGGTCCGGGCGTTTTTGGCCGATACGACCGAAAGCCGAGTCAAACGCGATCGTATTGTCGATGAACTCGTCGGCAGCGATGGGTTCGTCGATCACTGGACCAACAAATGGTCCGATCTGCTCCAAGTCAACTCGAAGTTCCTGGGCAAGGAAGGTGCATCCAAATTCAAAGATTGGATCCGCAACAGCTTTGCGACCAATAAACCCTACAACCAATTCGCTTACGAGATCCTCACTGCCTCGGGCTCGAATCGCGAAAACCCCGCCGCCTCCTATTACAAGATCCTGCGCACTCCCGAAGAAGCCGTCGAGAACTCCACCCATTTGTTCCTGGCCGTTCGGTTCAACTGCAACAAATGCCACGACCACCCCTTCGAACGTTGGACCCAAGACCAATACTACGAAACGGCAGCTTACTTTGCCCAAGTCGGCTTGAAGAAAGATGAAGCCTCCGGGAACAACACCATTGGCGGTACGGCCGTCGAAGGTGCAAAACCCCTTTGGGAAGAAGTCTTCGATAAGAAAGACGGAGAAGTCAAACACCAAAAGACGCAACAACCCATTACACCCAAGTTCCCGTTTGTGGCCAACAATGCCGCAGGCGAAAACCCCTCGCGACGCACCCAGTTTGCCGCCTGGGTCACCAGCAACGAAAATCCCTATTTCGCCAAGAGTTTCGTCAACCGCATGTGGGGCTATATGCTCGGCAAAGGACTCATCGAACCCATCGATGACATCCGCGCCGGGAACCCTCCTAGTATCCCTGAACTCCTAGCACACCTCGAAAAGGATTTCATCGAACACAATTTCGATATCCGACATATCGTCCGATCGATCTGCAAATCCGATGTCTACCAACTCTCGATCGAGACCAACAAGTACAACGCGGATGACGATCGGAACTACTCCCACGCACTGCCCCGACGATTGCCCGCCGAAGTCCTCTTCGATGCGATCTACCAAGTCACCGGCGCGGTTTCGAAGATCCCCGGTCTGCCCCCTGGAACCCGCGCAGCGGCCTTGGCCGATGCCGATGCAGGTCTACCCGATGGATTCCTCAATAACCTAGGTCGACCACCGCGAGAGAGCGCCTGCGAATGCGAACGCTCCAACGAATTGAGACTCGGATCGGTCATGGCGCTCGTCAGCGGTCCGACCCTCGGTGGTGCCATCGCAGACCCCGATAACGCGATCCGAAAACTCGTTGAATCGATCCCCGATGATGCGGCCCTGATCGACGAAGTCTTCGTGAGGGTTCTGAACCGACACGCGACGGCCGAAGAGATCCAAGCCGCCCTCTCGACGATCACGCTGATCCAGAAAGACCATGAACGCATCGTCGCCCAGTTGGTCGAACGCGAAGCTTGGTGGGTCGATGAAAAACCCAAACGCCAAGCGGCCCTCGATGCTGAACGCGAATCGACCAAAATGGCACTCGAGGCTCGCAAGGAACAGATCCGACCCGAACGCCAAGCCGCCGACAACGCGCGTTTGGAAAGACTCGCAGCAGCCCAAGCGACCGTCCAAGGCTACGAAGCGACGCTCGATACCAAACTCCAAGAGTTCATCGACGCTCGACGCAGCGGCGCTGTCTGGGAAACCCTCGCGGCGACCAAAGCCGAGGCGACCACAGGCGCGAGCCTCGCACCCCAAGCCGATCGCTCCATCCGGGCCTCGGGTGGGGCCAATAAGGGCCTCTACACCATCGATACCGTGGTCAATCAAGGTGCCATCACTGCAGTACGTCTCGAAGCCCTTACGGCCCCAGACCTACCCGCCCAAGGTCCTGGACTGCCCCCGAACGGGAACTTCGTCGTCACCGAAATCGAACTCTTCGCAGGGGCTGCAGATAAACCTGCTGAAATGCGAAAAATCAAGCTGGTCAAAGGACTCACCGACTTCGATCAGCCTTCCTTCTCTGCTGCAGCGGCCATCGACGGAAAGAACAACGACCAAGGGGGCTGGGCGATCTCCACAGCTACCGGTGTCGAACACTGGGCCGTCTTTGCCCTCGAGGCCCCGCTGACGCTCCAAAAAGGGGAGGTCCTCCAATGGCGGATCTTCCAAAACCACGACGCGCCCGAACACCGCTTGGGTCGATTCCGACTCAGCGCCGGACAACACGAAGGGGAACTTGCTCTGGGACTGCCCGAATCGTTCCGTGCCCTCAGTGCGATCCCCAAGGCGGCTTGGACTCCTGAGCTGACCAAAGAGGGAATGAACTACCTGAAACTCTCGTCTGCGGAACTCAAAGGCCTACAAGCCAACGTCCAAAAGGAAAGCCAACCGCTCCCCGAGGACGAACCCTCGGTGGTCCTGGCCAAACGGATCGAACGCTTGGGAACTCCTTTGCCCGAAGATTCCAGATTGATCCGGCTGCGAGCCGACGTCAAAGAGAGCGAAGGGCAATTGGGCAACGCCCGATTGACTTCGGCTCAAGACCTTGTTTGGGCTCTGATCAACAGCCCAGCGTTCCTGTTCAACCACTAAAACATTCCAATCAATCCATTCCGCGTAAATTTCTTGGACACTACTCCATAAGGCACTGATTATGTTGCGATTACTCGGTTCATCAGGTAAGGATTTGTGCGATTCGAGCTTGGGATTCACACGCCGCGATGTGCTCCGCGTCGGCGGCTCAGGACTCTTTGGACTATCGCTTGCCAACCTCCTGAAACTCCAGTCGCTCCAAGCGGCTCCATCGGAAGGTTCGCCAGGTTGGAATAAAGCCAAAAGGATGATTCTCGTGTACCTCCAAGGGGGACCGTCCCACTTGGACCTCTGGGACCCGAAGGAGAATGTTCCCGATAAGGTCAAGAGTGTCTTTAAGCCCATCCCGACGAAACTGCCCGGGACCTTCTACACCGAGAACTTGCCAAAACTCAGTCTCGTCAACGACAAGTTCACGATGATCCGCTCGATGAGCTACACCCCCAACGGGCTGTTCAATCACACCGCGGCGATCTACCAGATGATGACCGGCTATACGACCGATAAGGTCAGCGCCTCGGGCCAATTGGAACCCCCTAGCCCCAAAGACTTCCCTAACTTTGGATCCAACATCATCCGCCTTAGACCTGCCGACGAACCGATGCTCCCATTCGTCATGCTCCCGCGCCCCTTGCAGGAATCCAACGTGGTCGGCAAAGGTGGAACGGCAGGCTTCCTAGGCAAGGAGTACGATCCGTACACGCTGTACCCAGAAGGGGACGACATGGACATGGCCAAGATGGACCGGATCAATGTCAGCGACCTGCAACTGCGCCCCGAGGTCTTCTCGGTCCGCTTGCAACGACGCGCCGCTCTGCGCGATCTGATCAACAAGCAAATGCCGACAATCAACGCCGCTGTCGAAAACCAACAACTCGACGAGTACTTCTCCCAAGCCCTCTCGCTGGTCGTCTCGGGCAAAGCCCGCGAAGCGTTCGACCTGAGCCAAGAGTCCGAGGTGCTTAAGGATGCCTACGGACGAAACACCTTCGGCCAAAGCTGCTTGCTAGCCCGCCGATTGATCGAAGCCGGTACGCGGGTCGTCGAGGTCGTCTGGCCCAAGGTTGCCAACAGCGATAACCACTCCTGGGACCATCACGTCGATCTGTCCAAGCGGATGAAAAACCAATCCGGACCGATGCTCGATGCAGGGCTCTCGACCCTGATCGAAGACCTCGACCAACGCGGTCTGCTCGAAGATACCTTGCTCGTGGCCGTCGGCGAATTCGGACGCTCTCCGGAGCGCGGCGTGAGCACCAGCGGAAACGGCAATAGCGATGACGGTCGGGATCACTGGCCTTACTGCTACACCTCGGTGATCGCAGGGGCCGGTATCAAACGCGGATACGTTCACGGAAAGAGCGACAAGACAGCCAGCGCGCCGATCGAGTCCCCTGTCCACCCAGCGCAACTCCTGGCGACCATCTACCACGCCTTCGGAATCGAACCCGAAACGATCGTCTACAACCACCTGAACCAACCGCGTGAGCTGGTCAAAGCCCAGGCCGTTACCGAACTGTTTTCCTAGACAGTACCCCTGTTTTCCTAGTCAGTACATCGCATAGAACCCTCGCACACTGGATAGATTTGGAAGTGATCATGCGCAAGATATTTTCGTGGACGCTAGCCGCAGCAGGCCTGGCCGCCGCTTGGGGATCCTCTGCTGGCCAAAATGCCACGGCCCAAGACCCCAAGCAACAAGACGCCAAACCAGCAGCGGTGAAAAAAGGTCTAGGGGCCACGCCTGCTTCGAGCTTTCGACTCCCAGAAGGCTTCCAAGCCGAACTGGTATACGAAGTCCCCTCCAAAGAACAAGGATCCTGGGTCGCCATGTGCGTCGACCTCAAAGGCCGCTTGATCGTCTCGGACCAGTACGGCAAACTCTACCGAGTTACCCCCAGCACCACGGGTAATCCAGCCGATACCAAAGTCGATCCGATCAACGTCAACCTCGGGATGGCCCAAGGACTCCTGCATACCAAAGACGGCCTGTATGTAGACGTCAACGGCGAAGGAATCCTCGACAAAGATCAGAAAGATGCCCCAAGAGGACCCGGACTCTACCGACTCCAAGACCTCGACGGAGATGAGCAGTTCGAAAAAATCGAACGGATCATCCCCCTGACCGGCGGTGGGGAACACGGACCCCACGCGATTATCCCTGGACCCGATGGACGCCTGTATCTTTGCGCTGGGAATCAAACCGATCTGCCCGAGAAGATCGATCGATCGCGCGTCCCTCGCCACTGGAACGAAGATCACCTGCTGGGACGAATGCCCGATGGACGGGGCTTCATGGCCAACCGACTTGCCCCCGGCGGCTTTATCCTGAGCTTCAATGCCGATGGTAGCGACGTAGAACTGGTCTCGACCGGCTTTCGAAACGAATACGATATCGCCTTCAATCCCCTAGGCGACCTGTTCACCTACGACGCGGATATGGAATGGGATATCGGGACCCCATGGTACCGACCTACGCGGGTCAATCATGTCATCAGCGGCGCGGAATTCGGTTGGCGAAACGGGACCGGCAAATGGCCTGAATACTTCGCAGATAGCTTCGGAGCCGTCGCCAATATCGGCTACGGTTCTCCGACCGGAATCGCTTTTGGTACTGGGGCCAAGTTCCCTGCGAGGTTCCAGAACGCACTGTACGTAAGCGACTGGAGCTACGGCGTGGTGTATGCCGTCCATCTCGAGCCCGAAGGAGCTTCCTACAAGAGCACCTTCGAACCTTTTGTCAGCGCCTCGCCGATGCCTGTGACCGATCTGCTGATCCATCCCGAGCAAGGTTGCATGTACATGACCATCGGCGGACGCAAAACCCAGTCGGCCCTCTACCGAATCGCCTACAGCGGGAGCGAAAGTACCCAACCGGCGGTCTTCCCAGACAACGAGCCAGCCAAAGCCGCTCGCGCCGCACGGCGCGATCTCGAAGCCATGCACGTCCCGGGTGCCAAGCTCGATATCACTGCCGCGATGCGAAACATAGGTAGCCCGGATCGCGCCCTTCGAACTGCCGCCCGCTTGGCACTCGAACACTTCGACTCCAAGCAATGGCGAGATCCAATCCAGCAATCTCTACCGGCCCAATCGGCCATCACCATGGCCGTAGCCCTGGCCCGCAAGGGAACCCCTGCGGACCAAGTCGACGTCAACAACAGCCTGCTGCGTCTTGAGTGGAGCAAACTCGATAACACTCAGCGACTCGAACTTTTGCGAGCCTACCAATTGAGTTTCCTCAGACTCGGTCCGGCCGATCCGGCGACTCGCGAAAAAATCATCGCCCAAATCGATGGTCATTTCCCGGCAGCCGACGGCGATTCTTTGGTCGATCGCGAATTGGCCAGGGTGCTGATCCATCTTGAGGCTCCAAAGATCGTCGACCGTTGCGTCGCCCAGATGAACGGATCGAACTCCGCAGAGCAGCAGATCCACTATGCGTTCTGCCTGCGTGAGGCCCAGAAGGGTTGGACCCCACAGACCCGCAAAGCCTACTTCCAATGGTTCTATGACATCGGAACGGCTCGCGGTGGTGCATCCTTTGGAGGCTTCCTGGAGAATATTCGCAAGGTCGCCATCGGGAACTTGGAAGACGAAGACAAAGCCGCATTGGGCGAGTTGACCGGTCCGCTGCCGGCTCCTAAAGACCCCCTTGCCGATCTTGCCCCTAGGTCCCAGGTCAAGCAGTGGTCTGTCGACGAGTTGGCCGAGAAGTTCGCCGCCAAGAAAAGTGGTTTCAACTACGAGCGTGGCAAACAGATGTTCGCAGTAGCTCAGTGCTACAAATGCCACCGCTTTGCTGGCCAAGGGGGAATCCAAGGTCCCGATTTGACCGCATCGTCTCAAAGGTTTTCGACCAAAGATATGCTCACGGCCATCATCGAGCCGAACAAAGAGATCAGCGATCAGTACGAAGCGACGGTGTTCCAGACCGAGGAAGAGACCGTCATCGGGCGTGTCGCGAACCTCAATGGGGACAATCTGATGGTCGCCACCAACATGCTCGATCCAGGGAATTTCATCAACCTCAAGCGAAGCGACATCATCGACATGAAGCCGAGCAAGGCGTCGATGATGCCCAGTGGATTGCTCGATACGCTCACCGAGGAGGAGATTTTTGACCTGTTGGTTTATCTCCAATCGGGCGGGAATCCCAAGAGCGATCGATACGCCTTGAGCACTCCCAAGCGTTGAGAATCCAGAAGACAATCAGCTACCGTGCACTAGCTGACGGATCGGACGGATCAGTCGGTAGGGCCCGGTAGGACATCGAGGACTCTTGGCGTACTAGCCGATGGGACGGCTTGACGAACTCCGATCGCGATTGGATCGACTCCAAAACGGATTCGAACGTCGCGGCTTTCCATTCCAAGGCATCGAAGGAGACCGGATCGAGAATGACGAGTCTCAGGGTGTCTGCCTCTTGGGCCAGTTGGTCTTGAAGAAACCTCTTCACCAGTGGGTAGGGAGTCAGACCTTCGGTCGCGTCGAGCAGAAATCGGTCGTACTGAGGTTTATCCGAGAAGCCGAAGATCGCGTAGGTCGCCGATCCAGACTCGGACTGAACGACCGAAGGCTCATGGGTCAATGTCCCAGCCTTCAAGACGTAGTGGGGTGTCTTTTCCAAACCGACCATATAGCAAGTCCCTTTGTTTCGGGAGTCTCCACTGGAGACTAAAAGACCTGCTGCGATTTGTCGATCGAAGAGCATCTTCGACGAAAGCGAAAGCGGATTGCGAAGATTTGCCGAATTGCCATGAAGCAACAAGCGGTTGGATTCGCACAGGCCAACACTTCACTTTAGCATGCAATAGGTAAAAGACAACCCATCGGACAGCCTGTCAAGCGTGGGATAGCCTCCAACCTGTCAAGCGTGGGATAGGCTTCCAGCCTGTCAGGAGTTTAATAGTATCGCTTCATGCCCTAGCGCATACTACGGAACCGAGGCTTGCTGGGCAACTCGCATCGATGCTTCTGCTGCTGCCTCGTAGTCAATTTTCGCGCGTCGGATTCCCAACGTTTCGATGCGTGATTGCTCGGCTGCACCGGGCCACAAGGGGAAATGTGCCGAGGAGCTCATCGTCAATCGAGATTCGGTCTTCTCGCTGACCAAGTAATCCGCCAAGCGACCCGCCAAAACAGGATGCGGGGACCGTCGAATCACCGCCACGGTATTGGGGATAAACACCGCCCCAAACCCACCCTCTTGCTGGTCTGGAAAAATCATCTCGACAGGCATCCCCTTTTCCTTCTCGATCAACGCATCGTCGGTATCGGTCAACCCCCAGGCCAATTCGCCGCTGGAAACCGCTAGAGCCACCTGCTTATTGCCTGCAAGCATCACGGCATTG
This sequence comes from Planctomycetota bacterium, assembly GCA_003671195.1. Classification (GTDB taxonomy): domain Bacteria; phylum Planctomycetota; class Planctomycetia; order Pirellulales; family Pirellulaceae; genus JBKCUI01. The sequence continues at coordinate 11,644 of QWPJ01000068.1, read as the reverse complement.
GATTGGATGCTCGTTTGCCATTGCTCCCATTGGAGGTCCCCGAGCGCACCGGGATGCGAAGCCAAGACTGCGAAATGGGTTGCCGTAGTCCCATACACTGGATTGGCATACCCGCAGGCACCTTTCCATTTCGGATCAGCCAATTCCTCGACGCGCGCTGGGTATTGATCGGGTGCGTTGAGTTTCTTTGTATTGACGATCAAGACCCGAGCCCTTGCTGCGAAGCCCACCCAAGAACGATCCGATGCAGCAAACTCCTTGGGCCAATTGTCCGGAATCGACCATCGCCGTGGCTCCAACAACCCGGCTTTCTGCAAGCGTATCGTATGCAGGATTTCATTGTTCCAGAAAACATCGCACTTCGGATTGGCTGACTCCTGTTCGATCCGAGTGACCAAGCCTAGGGTCTTGGAGGCCTCAACATCGAAAACCCGTACGACTTGCTGATCGTTGTCGGTCCGTTCAAACGCATCGAGGATCGGCGCTGCAAACTCTCGATCCGTAGCGCAGTAGATCGTCGCGGTCTTTTCGCTGCGCTGGATGCAGCCGGCGGCAAGCAGTCCACCGACCAACGCATAGGCCGAGAGCATGGCGGCGCGGTAGTCGATACGCCATCGATGCAAACCGCTTGCCAACTTCGTTCGTGTCATGAAAGGTCCGCCTAAGGCTTTGCGCCTGTTACCGATCGTATGAAGTCGACCTCACTTGCTCGATACGCGGTCCCATCTCGTCGGAAGATGTCGTGGAACCACAACTCGGGCTCCTTGCTGTAAGGCTTCTGCCAGGAATCCCAAGGATAGATCGTTTGGCTTTTGCCGTCGACAAATCCCCAGTTGTGGGCTCCGACGTTGGCTTCTTTGAGGATCTTGAGGCTCGGGTCAAAGAGGCTGTTGTTGCCTCGGGCCATGTACTCGGTGCATAGGATCGGACGGTCGTACCGCTTGAGCGATTCGATCGCCCGACTCAACGAGGGTCCATCCCCATAGTTATGGAAGGTGATGATATCGGACTTTTCCAAACAGAGTTTATCAACCGGACTGAGTTTCGATTCGTCTTCCCAGAGTCCGATCCACACGCCGCAGGTCAGCGGCTGCGATGGATCGATCTGACGGGCCCACTCAAAGCAACGTTCTGCGAATAGCAAACCCATTTGAGCTTTGTTGGCAAGTTCGGTTTTCGTTCCGTTGCGGCCATAGGAATTGGCGTTGTCGTTGTCGAGTTCATTGACCAGATCCCAAGCTTGGATGCGGGGATCGTCCTTAAATCGCTTCAAAATGCCCTGCAAATAAGGCTTCATCAGTTGATGCTTGTTCGGGTCACCCAGGATCGATGCGCCTGGACTCTGGACCCAACCGCTGTTGTGGACTCCTTGCTTGGGCTCCCGCTGTCGCCCTGCCACAGGCTGCGGGTCCCAAACCGAATCAAACGGTACAAAGACGATTCCGATCTTGTGCTTCTGGGCCACACTCAAGAACTGCTCCATGCGATCCAAGAGGTCTTTTCCTTCCCCGGTCCAGAGCAGATCGTGGAGGAACACCCGCATCGAGTTGAAACCCAAGCTCCTTGCCCAGGCGAGTTCCAGGTCGATCCGCTCTAGATCGAAGGTCCCGATCTGCCACATCTCAAGCTGATTGATCGCATAGGCAGGCATGTAATTGGCGCCGACTAGCCACCCTTGTTTGTCCTGCCAAGCTTTCGCTCGCTCGACGCTCCATCGTTCCTGACCCCATGTCTTGGATGCCATGCCAAGGAACGCTAGGCACAGGACCATCCAAGCACAGGTCCGCGAAAGTTGCCAATAAGAGGATCGATTCAACATCATCGCCTGAGGATTGATTAAAGGATAGAAAAATTCGTAAGATCGGTGCTTAGAATTGTATCAGAAGAGCACGAGCTTGCGCACCGGTTGGAAGCGGCTTACTTGCTAAGCGTCTTACTTGCTAAGTGGAATCGCAAGCATATCCTCGTGGGGCTCGATGTCGGCTTGGTGATCGCGGATCTGGAGCATCAGTCGCTCGACGACCTCTGGATACCTGTCGGCCACATCGAACTTCTCGGACAAGTCTCGTTCCAAATGGTAAAGCTCGGGCTTGGCCAAGACGGCTTGCTTGCCGTAGTTGACCGGCTCTCGAGCTTTGACATGCAGCTTCCAAGGTCCCTGTCGGACCGCATGCAAAGACGCTTCGGTCCAAAAGAACATCTCCTGACGCGGGCTGCTTTGGCCCTTGAGCAACGCCCCGGACAAATCGTAACTGTCGAGCTTGCGGTCTTTGGGCAACTGACCACCAGCGATCGCAGCGAATGTCGCCATCAAATCCAAAGTCGATCCGAGTTCATGCTTCGTTCCAGGCGGAATCTCCCCAGGCCACCAAAACAGAGTCGGCACGCGCTGGCCTCCCTCGAACGTCGTCCCCTTGCCAGCTCGCAACGGACCTGCAGATCCTCCGTGGGTCTCAAAGGACAGCCAGGGTCCGTTGTCCGATGAGAAGACCACCAACGTCTTGCGATCGAGCTTAAGCTCTCGCAGCGTATCGAGGATTCGCCCGACGCTCCCGTCGAGCTCCTCGACGACATCTCCGTACAATCCACGACGTGACTTGCCCCGGTACGCTTCGGATGCGAACAACGGGATATGCGGCATCGAGTGAGGAAGGTACAAGAAAAAAGGACGCGTTTGGTTCTCCTGGATGAATCGCACCGCTTGATCGGTGTACCGCCGGGTCAATGTGTTCTGATCGGCTGGCCTTTCGATGATCTGTGTCCCCTGCATCAAAGGGACGTTGTAGTGCTCGATCTGCGGGTAGTACGACGCGTCCTTGCGCACCTCGGCCATGTATCCCGGCCCCCCGGTTTTATCCATGTCGTTCGAATAAGGGATTCCGAAATAGCTATCGAAGCCCTGTTCGGTCGGAAGGTACCTCGGAAGATGTCCCAAATGCCATTTGCCGATGATCCCCGTGGTGTATCCGACCTGCTTGAGCATCTCTGCAATCGTGATCTCCTCGGGCCCGAGCCCACCCCCTGAGTCGGGGAACAGTACCGCACGCTTGGCGCTGGTCATCCCATTGCGGATCGGATAACGTCCGGTCATCAACGCCGCTCGGCTCGGGGTGCACACCGGCGCTGCCACATAAAACTGCGTCCATTTCTGCCCCTCGGCTGCCATCCGATCGAGATTCGGAGTGCGGATCGTCGGATTCCCAAAACAGCCCAAATCCCCCCATCCTAAATCGTCGCAGAAAACCACGATGATATTCGGCTTGGTAATACTCGGCTTGTTGATATTCGGATTGGATTCCCCCTGGCCCGCATAAGCTGCTTGAGTCTCATGAGCTTGAGCCTCATGGGTCGTATAAGTCCCATAGGTCGTATAAGCCCCATAGGCCGCGCAGGCTAGGGCAAAGCCCCGTAGAAGGACTGCAGGTCGACTCGTTCGCATTTCGGGCCTCTATTTTCTTGCAGCGGTTTTTTGCGTCGATCGCAAATTAGCCCTCTGAGTGTATCACAAACGCGAAACGCTATGAGAACGGTGTCGGGTTGCTCGCAGAGGGTACTTTGCGAATGGAAAAAAAACCAAAATCGAATTATGATACTCTTTAACGCTTCCCCTTGATCGACCATCATCGACAATCCCCCCCCGCGACTTTCTCTCCGGAGCTCTTCGAACCCATGCCTCGATTTGAAACTGTCCGACGCCATTGGTCTGTGCGTCCTTCCAAGCCGCTTCGTGCGATCCCGACCCTGTTGGCCCTCTTGGGATGCTGCACGCTTGGTGCTCTCTGGGCAACCACAAGCGTCTCGTCGCCCAGCCGCACGGAACTGCCCCCGAGCGCATTGCCTCTTGAGTTTATCGGCGGTGAAAAAATCGCCCTTGTCGGAAACTCCCTTGCCGAGCGGATGAACCTTTTCGGGAACCTGGAGACTTACCTACATCTGCTCAACCCAGAACGAAATCTGGTGGTGCGAAATTTCGCTAGACCCGCCGAAGCGGTCAACAACCAGCAGCGATCGGCCGACTACACGGTCATCGATGATCCGATGAAGGTCTTTTCGGCCGATACCTACTTGTGCTTCTTCGGTTTCAACGAATCCTACCTAGGTGCCGAAGCCATCGAGGATTTTAAGAAACAGTACCACCAATACCTCGACCAGCTTGCAAGCCAATACCCTCGAAGCGGTGCCTCACCCGCCCCTCGCATGGTTCTGGTCTCTCCGATCGCTTTCGAACCGACCGATTCGCGATTCCTTCCCAAAGGGACCGACGAGAACCAACGCTTGGCCCTCTACTCGGCTGCGGTTGCCCAAGTCGCCAAAGAAAGAAACCTAGCATTCATCGATCTGTTTACTCCGACGCTCAAGCTCTTTTGCCAAGAACCCGCGCTGCAATACACGATCAATGGCTGCCACCTGAACGAATCGGGCGATGCGGCGATCGCAAAACTGACGATCGAACAGTTGTTCCAAATCGAGCCCTCGAAACTGTCCCACGATCGTCCCGAGTTCGAAAAGAACCGCTTTGAAAAACTCCGCTCGCTCATCAACGACAAAAGCTGGGTGCACCTTCAAGACTACCGAATGCTCAATGGCTGGTATGTCTACGGCGGTCGACGCACCTGGGACAAAGAAACCTTCCCGCTCGAGTACGCCAAGATCCGGCGCATGGCACAACTTCGCGATCAGTATTGCTGGGATATCGCTCAAGGCAAATCGGTTCCTACCACACCGGCCGATGATCAGACCGGCGAGCTATTCGTTCCGCAAACCCGATTCGGAGACCCAAGGCAAAAGTACTCCGAAGCCGAAGAACTTCGCTACCTGAGCCCCGATGAATTCATCGCTCAGACGCAAGTCCCCCCAGGTTTCAAAATCGAACTCTTCGCCGATGAGACCAAGTTCCCTGACATCGCCAAACCCGTCCAATTGAATTTCGACAACCGAGGCCGTGCCTGGTTGGCTTGCATGCCCACCTACCCTCAGTGGAAACCAGGGGACCCTAGACCCGGTGACAAGCTCGTGATCCTCGAAGATACCGACAACGACGGAAAAGCTGACGTATCGAAAGTCTTCTACGACAAACTCCATTGCCCGACGGGCTTTGAATTCTTCGACGGCGGTGTGCTGGTCGTCGATCAGCCTCGTTTGCTCTTCCTCAAGGACACCGACGGAGACGACAAGGCCGATCAGGTCATCCATCTGATGGACGGCTGGGCTACCGATGATACCCACCACACCTGCGGCGCGTTCGAATGGAACAACGGCGGGTTGCTCCACATGCTCGAAGGGATCGCCACGAGCACCACGCTCGAGACCCCCTGGGGACCCCACCGCAGCAAGGGAGACGGTGGGGCCTACGTCATGGACCCCCGCACTCTGAAGATCCGTCAGTTCGCCTTGCCAGGCCAGTACAACATGTGGTGCTACGTCTTTAACCAATGGGGACAAGGGATCGTCGGAGACGGTACGACGGCCAACCACGCTTGGGACACCCCCCTGTCTGGAACCCAGTTCCGGGGCCGTCAAGGATTGAACTTTGTGTTCAACAACGAAGGGATGAGACCGGCACTAGGATGCGAATTCCTCGTGAGCCGCAACTTCCCCGAGAGCGTCCAAGGCCAGTTCACTTACGCCTGCGTCATCAACATGAACGGGATGCCTCGCTTTACCCTCAATGACGACGGTGGAGGATACAGCGGCGGGCGAATCAAAAACGCCGACGGCTCACCCGACGATTTGATCCGCTCGAGCGATAAACACTTCCGACCTGCGGATCCTCAAATCGGACCCGACGGCGCTCTGTGGTTCGGCGACTGGGCCAACGCCCTGGTCGGACACATGCAGTACAGCCAACGCGATCCGAATCGCGACCACGTTCGAGGTCGACTCTATCGGTTGGTCTACGCCGAACGACCCTTGGTCCAACCCGCGACCCAGCACGGCAAGTCCGTTCCGGAATTGCTCGAACAACTCAGCCAATACGAATGGCGAACCCGCTACCGAGTCCGACGCGAATTGCGAGACCGACCAGAAGCCGAAGTCATCGCTGCGATCCCAAATTGGTTGGCCAGCAAAGATCCCACGTCGGCCGACTACGACCGATACTGCTGCGAAGCATTGTGGATTCAGCAATCGCACCATCGGATCGACCTGGATCTCTTGGCCAAAGTCCTCACATCGGCCAAAGCTCCCGAAGCCCGCGCCGCGGCCGTTCGAATCCTGGCCGATACCCGCGATGAAATCCCCCAAGCCGAAGAGATGCTCATTACTGCGGCCGCCGATAGCCACCCCCGTGTCCAAACCGAAGCCGCTCGCGGCTTGAGCTTCTTCCCGACCAAGCCGGCGATGAAGGCACTGTTTGCCATGACCAACGCCCCGGCGGACTACTGGCGCGATTACACCATCCAGCACGCCCTAGGACCCAACGAACGCGCTTGGATCGGTGACTTCGTCGCAGGGCACATCCCCGAAGCCTCCGAGCGAGGCAAGCAGATGGTCGCACAACTCATGGCCTCGAACGCCACAGGGGTCGCGGCCCTTCCCCACCTACAGGTCCTGATGTCCCAGGAACCCAAACCCGCCGAAGAACGCAATAAAGCGATGACCGCTTTGACGCAAATCCAAGGGGATGTGAACCGAGGCCGGGAAGTCTTCGTCCGAAACTGCACCGCCTGCCACAAAGTCGGTAACGGGGACGGTCGGGAATTCGGACCGAATCTGGCCGGGGTCGCCAAACGGATGATCCGAGCCAAACTCATCGAGTCGATCGTCGATCCCAACGCCGAGGTCGCCGAGAAATATCGATCGACCGCAATCGTCACCGACGACGGTTCGGTCGTGACCGGTTTGCTCGTCTCGGATACCGACCAAGGAGTCGAGATCTTCGACGGCAAAGAGACACGCAAGATCGCCAAGGACGAAATCGAGCAACGAAGAACACTCCAGCAAAGCTCGATGCCCGAAGGAGCCGCCGCCACCGTGGCTCCGTCGGAGTTCATCGATTTGATCGAGTACCTCTCGGCTCAAAACCAAGATGTCAAGCCTCAGTAACCCACCGAGGTGCTCATGACAGACCGTCCGTTGAAACTTGTGCTCATGGGGACAGGCCCGTTTGCCTTCCCCAGCTTCCAGCAAATCGCACGCTCGCACCACACGATCCTCGCCGTTGTGACCAAGCCTCCGGTGGAAAACCCATCTCGCGATAAGGCTCCCCCCGAGAGCCCTATCCTGACCTGGGCTCGCCAAGCCGAGTTGCAAATCGTTACCCCAGCGTCGATCAACGACCCGAGCGCCATCGAATGGCTGACGCAACTCCAAGCCGATCTGCTGATCGTCTGCGACTACGGACAAATCCTATCGAAAGAATCGCTCGCTACGGCCAGCCTCGGCGGAATCAATCTCCACGGGTCCCTGCTGCCGCGCCACCGTGGTGCCGCGCCCGTCCAATGGTCCATCTTGGCAGGTGACCCCCAGGCCGGCGTCAGCGTCATCCACATGACCACCAAGCTCGATGCAGGACCGGTTCTCCAGCAACGCGAAACACCCATTCAAGCCGACGAGTTGGCCGATGCACTCGAAGCTCGCTTGAGCCAACTCGGGGTCGAGCCGACCATGCTGGCTATCGAAACCCTCGCACGCGGCGATGAACAAGCCGGGATCGAACAGGCCCCGGAATTGACGACCAAGGCTCCTCGTTTGAAGAAAAGCGATGGGCAACTCGACTTCCGCTACCCCATCGCTTGGATCGATCGCCAAATCCGTGGCCTGCAACCTTGGCCCGGTGTCTTTGGCAATCTGATCCTATCCCAAGATCATTCTGCACAGGACAATTCAGCCCAGGCCAATTCAGAACGGGCCAAATCGATACGGACCGTGATCCATCGGGCCAAGCCCATAGCGATCGATCCGGCCAAAATTGCCCAATGGGGATGGACCCCAGGCCAGGTCCTCTGGAGCGATTCGGCTCTCGAAGCCTCCCTGGTCATCGAACACCCCAAGCAATGGGTGGCGGTCGTCGCCCATGATGGCTTGCTGGTCTTGGAGGTCCTCCAACTGGCGGGTAAGTCGGCGATGCAAGCAGCCAGTTTCGTCAGCGGCTATGGCAAGCAGAAGAACCTGCGTTTCGAGACGCCCAACAATCCGCATGGGCTCCTGGATAAAATGATGGCCCTGGGCGGGCAAACTTTAACGCAGACTTCAACGCAGACTTCAACGCAGTAGCGCGGCGACCTCAAGGAGCTATCCGAACGTGGAATCCACCCCTGCGAATCGATCGATCGGCTTGGTCTCCTTGGTCTGCATGGTGATTGGGAACATGATCGGCGCGGGGGTCTATGTCTCGACCTCCTATGCGCTCGGAGCGCTCGGGGATGCCCGCCTGGTCATGGTCGCTTGGGCGATCGGAGGAGTGCATGCGATCTGCGGGGCGATCGCTTATGCGGCCCTGGCCAAGCGAGTGTCGCTCAACGGGGGCGAGTATGTCTTTTTGAGTCGGTTCGTCCATCCATCGGTCGGGTTCATGGCCGGTTGGATCTCGATCATTGCGGGGTTCACCGCACCGATTGCGGCTGCGGGTTTGGTCTTTGGCGAAACCATCTTGGGCGCTCCGCAGTCGACGGTCCAAGCTCGCGTGTTGGCCACCTTGTGGATCGCGATATGCGCGGTTTTCCACAGCGTGAATTTGCGCACGGGTGCCTGGCTTAACAACGCCGTCGTCGCGATCAAGTTCCTTGGCTTTACGATTTTTGCATTCGCTTGCGCGATGTTCCTAATGCGGCTGAGTCCTGCCGATGGCTTTACACCGGCCTTGAACCAACCTTGGATCGCTTCGGACTACTGGGGCCGTTTTGGCGAGCCAGAGTTCCTCAAGGTGCTGCTGATCCAGTTGTTTTTCATCGCGCTTTCGTACACTGGATTCAACGCGAGTATCTACATTGCAGGAGAAGTCCCTCCGCGATCGGTATCCCGGTCGATGGTCCTGTCTTGCATCCTCGTCACGGCGACTTATCTGATGCTCAACACCTTGTTTTTGATGTGCGACACCAAGGAATCGATCGAGGCGGGCAGAGACACCTTTGTCTCCGGGGTGGCCAAAAATGTCGGAGGCGTTGGATTGCAGTGGGTCATGCGCATCACGATCGCACTCTCCTCGGCCACGAGCGTATTGGCCATGCTCGCGATCGGTCCGAGGGTGATCGCTCAGATGTCCAAAGACAGGCTGCTTCCCGGTTTTCTCTCCGGCCAAGACCCACTCGATCCATCCCCCAGTACCCCTCGTCTAGCGATCGGCCTGCAGGCCTTGGCAAGCTGTATCATTGTATGGAGCGCCAGCGTTCTTCAGATGATCAGCTATCTGGGGCTGACCCTGACGCTTTGCGGAGCGATGGCTACGGCAACCCTTTGGATCGCTTACAAGGACATGCACTCTCGCCGAGCCATCGCTTGGTGGGAGCATCTTGCACTGGTAGTGTATATTGGGGGGGCGATGCTGCTGATCGCAGGGGCTTGGATCGTCAAGCGAGAGCAGTTTTACCTGTGCATCGGGACGTTCCTGAGCGGGCTGGTCGTGTACGGTTTTGCCAAGTGCTTTCAGCGGGATTCCAAGGAATGACTCACAAGGCCAAATCAGCGTTGGGTTGGTTCGAGCCTCAGAGCATCCTTGTTTCGGGCTTGGTGATGATTCTCTGCATGATGCTCGCGAAAACCAGAGCAGAAGATCCATTGCTCGCGAAAGCCCCTGATTCCAAGGAGATTGCGGGCTGGATTGAACAACTCAATGCCCCGAACCATGCGGAGCGCAGAAACGCGTTTTTGAATCTTTGCGACCCTGCGGTCGATCTGGATCGTTGGATCGCCAGCGAGGGAGCCATCGCTAAGGATCCGCAAGTAGAGGCGACGTTGGTTTGGCTCAAACGCATCCGCTCCTTGCCCGGTCCGCTCGATGCGAAACTCGATGCGGTTTGCGATTATCCCGCCTTGGCTCAAGGCTCGATGAAGGTCGTCGAGCGCTATGCCCAGGAGGGCAAGCTCGATATGCTCATGGAGTTGATCAAGCTGCTGCCACGAAGCAGTCTCGATGCGATCCTTCAAAATAGCTTCGCACGGGGCGAAAACGGGCTCCAATCGATCTTCGATCGAGCCTGGGCCTTGGGTAGACCCGATCTTATTCCCGAAATGCTCGATGCGCTGATCCCGTCTCATCCCTTGCGCATTGGACTCAATCGCCGTTGGAATTCGCTCGGCCTAGGGGAATCCTGGAAAGTTCCCGTGCCGCTCGAATCGACCGATATGCAGATGATCGCTCTGGAGAGCGAAGGCCAGATTGACCAAGCTGCAGCGTTGGCAAAGAAGTCTGGTCGGCCAGAGGCGATTGAGAAACTGCTCCTGCGGAACAGTCGCTGGAACCAATGGCTCGAGCTGGACCCATCACGACTGAGCCTCGTCTCGGCGGCTTGGTCAGAACTCCCCCGCGCGTTGATCCTCGAGGCCCTCGATCGGCACGATGAGGCGAAAGCCTATTACGAGATTCGCAAAGCGTCGGCCAAAGGGGCTCTGCCCAAGGGTGCATCGCCAAAAGCGATCGAATCGCAAGTGCTTGCGACCCAACTGGCGTTGCTCACCGGCGATACCGAAGCGGTCTTTGCAAACCTCAAAGACAACGAGCCGGTCGAACTGATGAACATGTACTTTCTCCACAACCGGATCGATCCTTTGTTCGAATCGGAAGATCTCGCGGTGCGGACGGAGAAATCTGTCTCGAATTGGCTCGATCGCAACGTCGCCGAGGGCAAAGGTTTTACCAAGGTCGTGCGATTCCAGGCTCTGTTCCGCAGGATCGGTGAGTCGGCTTGGTCCAAGGCGACCGAGCAGCGCGTCTTCGGGTTCATTGAGAGCCAGCCGCGAGACCAGCAATTGCTGCTTTGGAAAGACTACCTACAGCAAATTTTTCGTTATGGACTGGAGGAACTCCGCCCCGAGGTGCTTGCAAGGGCGCTTTCGAAGATCGACTCTGAACCGCCGACGAGCAAGCGATTGAACAATCCCGTGGCGGGTTTCCCTGAGGCACAGGCCGAACGAACCATGACCCACGAGGACCTCTTCCCCGAGTGCTTCCCTTACATGAAAGAAGCCTCTTATCCTCTTTTTCAAGCTCTCAAAAGAGAGCACCCCGAGAAAACCGACCTCCAAGTACTCGAGTGGTTGCAACAACTCCATCAAGGAGTTCGGCCCGACGGCTGGTCGATGCAGGACGTTCGCTCGCTGTTTCAATCGGCCATCGCGATCCCCAGGAACGAGGGAATCGCACCGGCAGGGATCGTACTGGACTTGGCCGAGGCGCTCGATGCGATGGGAGCGACCAACGATGGCATCGATCTGCTCAGCAGCCTCAACGATTCCTTAAACGCCGATCTGATGCGATCGAAGTTTCTTGCGAGACTGGGCAAATACACCCAAGCCAGGAGCTTGGTGCTCGATTGCATGCAGCGATCCCCCGGAAGCCTCGAAGTCTACCAGTGGGCCTCGGAATTGTTCACGGAATTGGGTGAGGAAAACAGGCTCAAGTGGCTCGATCAACGTTTTTTAACACGCACCAACGGGATGGAAGATTTCTCGGTGTATTCGAAAGACATGCGTCGCACCGAGCGGTTCG
>QWPJ01000162.1 GCA_003671195.1 Planctomycetota bacterium | reverse complement strand
TTTTGATTTAAGCGATCGCAAGGAGTTTTTCCAGACCGAGCCTCGCACAGTAATCCCCAAAGGACTCCTTGCCCTCTCGCTGGGATTTGAAGGACTCGAACAATGGCAATAAGGTCTCGGTGATGCTCTCGAGCGGAACAAGATCCTTGTAGATAAACGCCAATCGAGTTCCCAAACGAGTTCCACCGACATACAGCGTGTACTTGCCCTTGGCCTTTCCGACCAAGCCGATGTCGGCATTGTAAGGCCTTGCACATCCGTTGGGACATCCGGTCATCCGAACCGTAAAGAGCTCCTTGTCCAGACCGAGCTCTGTGAGCTTTTTCTCCATCACATCGATCACACCGGGCAAGGCTCGCTCGCTCTCGGTGATCGCAAGACCGCAGGTCGGCATCGCCACACAAGCGATCGACCAACGCCTCACATTGGAGATCTCCTCGGTCAGCGGTAACCCACGGCGCTTGATGATGCTCTCGAGTTTGGGCTTATCCTTGGGATCAAGATTGCAAAACAAGATGCTCTGATGCGCCGTCAATCGGATTTCAGGATCGAATTCCTCGCAGATCTCCCGCAAGGCTTTCTTCCAGGCTCGATTCTGATCGTCATAGAGTCGCCCATTCTCGACGTTGAAGCCATAGAAACAGCGTCCGTCCCCTTGGTCGTCCCATCCCATATGATCGCGATGTTCGATGACATCGTCGGCCGTGCAATCCTTGAGCTTGCTTCCGTATACCTCTTCGACCTGATGTCGCATCCAATCGATCCCTCGGTCGTGCACGAGGTACTTCAAACGTGCCCTTTTTCGATCGTCGCGGTACCCATGATCTCGCTGGACCTTGACGATCGCTTCGGCAACCCTAACGGCTTGTTCAGGGGTGACAAATGCCATCCGCGTTGCCAATCGCGGGAAGGTCTTCTTGGCGCTAGGGGTAACCCCCAACCCGCCTCCGACGACCACGTTGTAACCGATCACTTGGCCGTCTCGGACCACCGCGATGAACCCCAAGCAGTTGGTGTACACGTCGGTGCAATTGTCGTCGGCAAGCGCGATCGCGGTTTTGAATTTCCTCGGCAAATAGGTCTTTCCATAGATCGGCTCGACGATCTGATCGCTTCCCCCATGAAGCGTCTCCTCGCCACTTGCAAGATCCTTGAGCCAGAGTTCGTAATACGACTTTGTCTGTGGAGACAAATGGTCCGAGAGGTCCTGAGCTAGCTTCTGTACCGCCGGTCGGAGATTGTCTGCATAAGGAGCCGGGCAAGCCATCGTATTGCGGTTGACGTCACCGCATGCGGCCAGGGTCGTGAGCATGCAATTGTTGATCTTTTGCATGCACTCTCGAAGGTCTTGCTTCAAAATTCCATGAAGCTGCAAGCCTTGGCGTGTCGTGATTTTTAACGTCGTATTTCCAATGGTATCGCACAGATCCAAGTGCGCCAGGAGTTGCTCTGCATTCATGATTCCCGCAGGTATCCGCGAGCGAACCATGAAACTGTACTCTTTCTCCGATTTGCCAGAATCCCCGCCCGACTTGCGCTGCTCGCGATCGTCCTGCTGATAGGTCCCATGGAACTTCAGCAGTTGAAGATCATCTTTTCCGAAGTGGGTCGAGTCGGCCAAAAGCTCCGAGCGAATCGAGCCTCGAAGGTACCGGCTGGTGTCCTTGATCAACTCGACGGCGCTGAGTTTCGGCTCGTTGTTCGTTTGGCTGGCTGCTGAATCTCGGGTGTCTTCCGACATGTTTGGCTCGGGTTCTTGGATTGCTCGGGTTCTTGGAATGCTTTGGCGTAAAGTCCACAAAGGTCGCAAAATTCTAATCCATCGCTGGGATTGGAATCTAGCTCAAAGGCCCCTTCGCGGCACCTGGGACTGCGACTATAACTGCAAGGATCGTAGCATAACAATAAAAATTGGTTTGAAATCCGCCCATCGATCGATCCACACGTTGGGCCTTGCCCCCATGAGCCTCTGATGACCGCTCGAATCCTCGATGGTAAAGCAATCGCCAACACCATCCGTGATGAAATCGCAGTTCGTGTTTCTGCATTTCGAGAGAGATTTTCCACGGCACCAAAATTAGTAGCGGTTTTGGTAGGAGACGATCCGGCGAGCCAAGTCTACGTTCGGAACAAAGAGATCGCTTGCCAAAAAGCAGGAATCCAAAGCGATATCCATCGACTCTCGCAAGCCACGACCACCGAGGAACTCCTGGCGGTCCTCGACGAACTGAATTCCGATCCGAATGTGCACGGGATCCTGGTCCAATTGCCCCTCCCGGATCCCATCGACACGAGGTTGGTGCTCGATCGAATCGATCCTAGGAAAGACGTGGATGCTTTCTCACCGGAAAACGTGGGCCTGATGTTCCAGGGCCGACCACGCTTTTTACCCTGCACTCCCCACGGTGTGATGCAGCTTCTAAACCGCTGCGAAATCGCCGTGCAGGGCAAGCAAGTCGTCGTCGTCGGACGAAGCGACATTGTGGGTAAGCCCCTGGTGAGCCTGTGCATGCAGAAAAGCGGACCAGGAGGTCCGAGCAACGCCAACGCGACAGTCACGTGCTGCCATAGCCAAACACCTGACCTCGGGGAAATCACCCGCAGGGCCGACATCCTGCTCGTGGCCATCGGCAAACCAAACTGGATCAACGCCTCGATGGTCAAACCCGGTGCTGTGGTCATCGACATCGGAATCAACCGAATCGCTGACCGTCTGGTCGGTGATGTCGACTTCGATTCGGTATCTCAAGTCGCATCTGCTATCACACCTGTACCGGGCGGCGTTGGCCCGTTGACAATTGCAATGCTCTTGGAAAATACGCTCAGAGCCGCCGAAGAACAACTTTCAAGCTGACTTCGATCCGGCGGGTACCCTTAACAAGCCTTGATCTGCTCGATGATAATCAGCAGATGCTTGGCTCTCATGATCGAACCTGCGGTCTTGACAAACGCTACACCGGCTTCGAGTTCCGGCAAGCTAATGCTCGACCCTGGACTGGTCAACGATGTGCCGCTCGGGGCGGCTTTCTTCGGCGCACTAGGAGCTGGAGTCTCGCTGCGCTTGACGCTCTGGCTGATCGATTTTCCTTGACGTTTCGCAATGCTTTTGACATTGGCAACATCGGCAGCGGTAATGCTAAATTGCTGTAGTGCCTCGACGACATCGCGATTTCTCGCCTCGGGATTGCTATCCATGAACAGACGTATTCGCTGTGCCTTGCTGAGCTCTTTCGACATACTTAATGGGTCCTTGATAGAGTAATTGACTTCTTCGACGGCACTTTGGGCCGAGCTCATCTTCTGCTCTGCCTCGCGAACCAGAACTTCCGGTACGCTTTCCACAAGGTCGTCTAATGTGATAAAACGATCTGTATCGATCATAAATTCGGCCTCCTAATAAGTCTCGCCTGTCGTTCGTTAACACCCACCGCAACGATTCGGCAAATCAATAGCAGAAACAATGACGAGTGACTCAAAACGATTACTTGCTTGGATCACTCGGCTTTCAACAATGGGGGAATCACACGCGCAGAACCTTTGCGTCGGCGTGATTAGTTGCCAGAACGACGGTCAAGCACGCTTCAATCTGAAACCGCTTTGCACCGAACGTTCGCCGGGGTAGCAACTGGATGATACGGAGTAATCATAGATCTGACTCGGAGATGGTCAAGTCGAAAAAGAGCTTATGCTAGCGATCTGAAGCTCAGTAATTCTACCGGTTAAGAAGCGATTGGATCCCATCAAAAAGCGATTTCTGATACAATCATCGCCAGAGCGAAAAAGAGGCCATAGCCTCCACCTCGCTCCCACGAATGATGGGGATCTGGAACCTCCCTCGACGAAGTGTCCGGCGGACAATTCCTCTTGAGAGTTTTTACTCTAGACTCCCCCGTGTGATCACTTCGATTGAATTAGGACAGATAAGCGATGAGCAAGCCAAACGACGACGCAACCCCTCCTACGAGCGAACTAGGTTTGGAGTTGGATCGTGGCGATTACAACGCAGAAGACCTCAAGTTCCTCAACGACCTCGAGCACGTTCGGGCCCGGCCCGGGATGTACATCGGCGATACGACCCTCAAAGGACTCCACCACTTGGTCTACGAGGTCGTCGACAACTCGATCGATGAGGCCATGGCCGACTTCGCCAAAACCGTTTCGGTCTCCATCAATGCCGATGGCTCAGTGACCGTCGAGGACGACGGTCGCGGAATTCCGACCGAACGGCACGTCGATCTTTCCGAAAAAATGGGACGCGACATCAGCACCCTCGAAGGGGTCATGACCGTTTTGAAGTTCGGTGGAAAATTCGAAAAGAAAGCCTACCAAACCTCCGGTGGACTCCACGGCGTGGGTGTGACGGTCGTGAACTTCCTGTCCCAATGGTGCGAAGTCGAAGTCCACCGCGACGGGAAAATGTGGACCCAGTCCTACGAACGCGGGGTCGCCACAGGACAGATCCGCGAAGCGGGTGCTTCGACCAAACGCGGCACGAAAACGACGTTCAAGCCCGACAACCAAATCTTCCCCAACACCAAATTCATCTACGATACCCTCGTCAAACGACTCCAAGAACTCGCCTTCCTCAACAGCGGTGTGCGGATTCGAGTCCGCGATGAACGAAGCGATCTCGGAGATGAATTCTGCTACGAGCGTGGCATCGTGGAATTCGTCGAATTCCTCAACCGGGCAAGCGATGTCGTCCACAAGGATGTGATTGTGATCGAAGGGACCCGAGATAGCATCGGATTTACCATCGCACTGCAGTACTCCGAAGAGTACACCGAAACTCTCCAATCGTACGCCAACAACATCCACACCCTCGAAGGCGGAACGCACGTCTCTGGTTTCCGCGCGGCACTTACCCGCACCCTGAACAATTACGGCAAAAAAGAAAACCTCTTCAAAGACCTTACTCCCACCGGCGATGACTTCCGCGAAGGCCTGACCTGCGTGATCTCCGTGCGGGTCCCACACCCACAGTTCGAAGGACAAACGAAAACCAAACTCGGCAACTCCGATGTCGAAAGCATCATCACCTCGGCCGTCGGCGATGGACTCTCGAAATACCTCGAAGAAAATCCCAAAACCGCCAAACTGCTGGTCCGAAAAGGTATGCTCGCAGCCGAAGCCCGAGAAGCTGCACGCAAAGCAAAAGACGCCCTGAGGAAACGCAAAGATGTCCTCGGCGGCGGGGGACTCCCCGGAAAACTCCGCGATTGCAGCAGCAACAAAATGGAAGAATGCGAACTGTACCTCGTCGAAGGTGACTCCGCAGGCGGAAGCGCCGAAGGTGGCCGATTCCGAGAAACACAAGCCATCCTCCCGCTCCGAGGAAAAATCATCAACGCCTACAAGAGCCGCGAAGATAAAGTCCTGGCCAACGAAGAAGTCATGAGCATCATCCAAGCCGTCGGATCCGGTATCGGCGATGACCAAGACGTCGCCAAACGACGATACAACCGCATCATCATCATGACCGACGCGGATATCGACGGCTCCCACATCCGTACCCTCCTGCTGTGCTTCTTCTACCGACAAATGTACCAACTCGTCGCAGGTGGACACGTCTACCTGGCTCAACCACCCCTGTTCCGAGTCGTCCGAGGCAAAAAAGAAAAATACTACGTCCAATCCGAAGAGGAAATGAAAACCCAACTCCTCGAAAAAGGTCTCGGCGATAGCTCCCTGGTCCGAGAAGATGGATCCAAGGTCGAAGGAGATCGCATGCAATCGCTCTGCCGCTCCCTCTCGTCGCTCGAAGAAGCCATCCTGACCCTCGAACGAAGAGGAATCTCCCTGAAAGTCCACGCCGAACGCATGGACCCAGAAACCAAACGACTCCCAGTCTTCCACCTCGATCTAGGCCCCGAAGACCACTGGTTCGTCACCCGCGATAAACTCGACGAATTCCTCGTACGACGGCAAATCCAAGTCGAAAGCACCTCGAGCGAAACCTCAAAGATCGTCAACTCCGAGCCCTCAAGCGATGTGGCCTCCCCGAGAGCCGCTCACATCTCCGAAATCTTCGAAGTCCGTACCATCAACACCGGACTCCAAGAACTGGCTCAACACGGTTTTTCAATCTCCGACCTAATCCCCAAAGAACGTACCGGTGCGACCGACTCGCGTTTCTATCTAGAACGTGAGGATAACCTCATCGGCATCGAAGACCTACGCGCTTTGCTACCAGCCATCCGTGAAAGCGGTCGACGAGGCCTGACCATCACCCGCTTCAAAGGTCTCGGGGAAATGAACGCCGAAGAACTTCGCGAAACGACCCTCGATCCATCCAACCGAACCATGGTCAAAATCGAACTGACCGATGCGGCCGCCGCCGACGAAATGTTCCGGGTCCTCATGGGGGACAAAGTCGAACCAAGACGAGAGTTCATCGAAAAACACGCACTGAGCGTTCGAAATCTCGACGTCTAAGCCTAATCCCCACGACTCGATGCGAGCAAATGAGCCGAGGCCTTGTCGCTGATGTCCTTGCGACACCAAGCACCAGGCCACCGGATCTCCTTGACCGCCTTATAAGCATTCAGCTTGGCCAATGCCAAGCTGTCGCCAAGGGCGGTGACTCCAAGCACCCGGCCTCCCGTCGTGACCACCTTGCCATCCTGCATCGCAGTGCCGGCATGAAAGACCTTCACGTCGGGAATCTCTGCGGCTGCTTCCAACCCCGTAATCTCCTGACCTGTGCTGTAAGGTCCAGGATACCCCGCACTTGCCATCACCACGCAAATCGAAGGACGCGTATCCCATATCGGAGCGTCGATCTCTCCGAGCCGTCCGTCGACGGTCGCTTCGAGCACGTCGAGCAAATCGCTCTGCAAACGCATCAAAATCGGCTGGCACTCCGGATCCCCAAAACGAACGTTGTACTCAAGAACCTTAGGCCCATTGTTGGTCAACATCAACCCGGCATACAACACACCGCGAAACGGTTTGCGACTCCGCTTCATCGTGTGAATCGTCGGTACCAAAATCTTGTCCTCCACCGTCTCGAGCAATTCCGCATCGATCACAGGCGTGGGTGAATAAGCCCCCATGCCCCCTGTGTTGGGACCCTGGTCGCCATCATAGGCCGCCTTGTGATCCTGCGCAGGGGGCAATGGCAGGATCGTTCGACCATCGGTTATCGCCAAAACGCTCACCTCTTGTCCCTCGAGCCGCTCCTCGATGACCATCGGCAAACTCGCCTTGCCAAACTCCATCTTCCGGCCCATCCGGTCAATCGCCTCGAGGACCTGCTCGCGACGCGAACAGACGATCACACCCTTGCCGCTGGCCAAACCGTCGGCCTTGACCACCAAAGCCGCCTTGTCCCGCTCCCCAGGATAGCGCGCCTTGACATAACGCGTCGCACTGTCGGCATCCAAAAAGACCTGGTAGTCGGCTGTCGGAACGTCGGCCTTCCGCAAAGCCTGCTTGCATGCCACCTTGCTACCCTCAAGCTGGGCAGCGGCCCTCGATGGACCAAAAGCTCGTATCCCCTCCTGCTCCAACGCGTCGACCAACCCAAGTGTCAACGGCAACTCAGGCCCAACGACCACAAGGTCGACCGACTCCTTTTTCGCAAAGCGAACCAAACCAGCGATGTCATCAGCCGAAATCGCCACGTTTTCTCCCTCTAGCGCCGTGCCGGCATTCCCAGGGGCGATCCATAAACGTGTAAGTCGCGGACTTTGTCGGATCTTCCAAGCCAACGCATGCTCTCGTCCACCGTTGCCAACCACTAATACTCGCATCTCGTTGGATCACCTTATCGCCATTTGCACACGGAAATACACACTCAGCATCACACTCACAGCGGCCAGCATTCTATTGGATTCCGAAAACTTCCCAAGCCTAAGCCGTTTTGCAATGAACTTTTCACCGATCTTTTCGGTTTGCTATGATACCTACGTACTCGCAAAACGGAGAAACGGCCCAATGGAACCCTCCCCTCGCAAAAAGACCCTTCTTGTGTCCTCAGCACACTCCCAACTAGCACGCCTCTCGGCCTCAGCCATCCTCCTTGCGTTTCTAGCGGCATTTGCTCCGGCCCAGGATCCGAAAACCAGCGACCTGAAAGCCTTCGTCGACTCACGGACTAAAAATCGTGATGCCATCGCAGCGAGCCTCCAGAGCCAATACCAAACTCTCGAAAATTCGATGTCCTGGAAAGCCAAAGCCGGATACGAACGATTGACCCAAAAAGTCTATCTTCCTGCCGACTTCGACGAAGAAGTCCTCAAGGGCCTCGATGCACTCGATCATCGATGGCCTTTTTTGGATCTTCCCCTCGAGGAAAATACCCGACAAGCAACCTGGCTGGCCCACGGCCTTTCGGCTCGCCCCGATGACCCCAAACGCCCCCTGCAGTACGTCGTGACACCCGCAGGACAATATGTGATGAACTGCTTTGCCTGCCACGGTGGGAACCTCTACGGTGCAAGCTATCCTGGAGCCCCTAACACGACCTACGCCCTTGAATCGCTGACCGAAAAAATCCGGAAAACCAAGTTCAAACTCGGCAAACCTCTGGCCCAAATGGACCTCGGCTCGATGGTCATGCCCCTGGGAACCTCCAACGGCACGAGCAACGCAGTCATGTTCGGCGTGGCTCTGATGAACTTTCGCGACGCCGATCTGAATATCCACACCAACCGTATCCCCGCACCCATGGTCCACCACGATATGGATGCCCCACCCTGGTGGCACTTCTACCGCAAGTCCCATCTGTACATCGATGGCTTTGCCGAAAAAGGCCACAAAGGACTCATGCAATTCATGCTGGTTCGCCAAAATGGACCCGACAAATTCCGTCTCTGGGAAAAAGACTTTCGCGAAGTCTACCGCTTCCTCGAAGAACTCCGCCCCCCAAAGTTCCCACTGGCGATCGACGCGACGAAGTCCCAAAAAGGTGCACTGGTCTTCCAAGACCACTGCGCTCGATGCCACGGAACTTACCAATCCTCCGAGTCGACCAATCGAAACGTCGGCAAATACCCCGAACTGATGGTCGATATCGAGGACATCAACACCGATCGCGTCCGCTTCGACTCCCTGACTGCCAAACATCGCGACGCGTACGGCCAAAGCTGGTTTGCCGACTACGGCAAGCAATCGACCTACACCCAAGTCGCCGGATACGTAGCCCCTCCCCTGGACGGAATCTGGGCCTCGGCCCCTTACTTGCACAACGGGAGCGTCCCGACCCTCTGGCATCTGCTCCACCCCCAAGAACGCCCCAAAGTCTGGAGACGCGTCGCGATGGGACTCGACGAAGAATCGATCGGACTGGTCGTCGAGACCCTCGATGAAGTCCCCTCAAAACTCTCTAACGCCGATCGCCGCTGGTACTTCGACACCCAAGTCACCGGAAAATCAGCCCAAGGCCACGATTACCCAGACGAACTGACCGAGGAGCAAAAGTCCGATCTGCTCGAGTACCTCAAAACTCTCTAAGCCAAAATCTCATGGGCGACTTGCCCCGCAACATCGGTAAGCCTGAAATCCCTACCGGCGTACCTATAAGTCAACCGCTCATGATCCAAACCCATGATGTGAAGAATCGTCGCATGCAAATCATGCACGTGCATCTTCTTCTCGCTGGCATAGTAACCGTACTCGTCGGTGGCACCATAAGCAAACCCACCTTTGACACCCCCACCGGCCATCCACATGCAAAAACCATGCGGATTATGGTCCCGTCCGTTGCCTTGGGATGTCGGTGTGCGGCCGAACTCTCCACCCCATAACACCAAGGTGTCCTTGAGCAAACCTCGCTGCTCGAGATCGGCCAGGAATCCCGCAATCGGCTTGTCGACCTCAGCCGCATTCTTCGTATGCCCTTGGTACAAATCCGAATGCTGATCCCACTGCACCTCGCTGTCGCTATGGGTGACCTGTACAAACCGAACCCCTCGCTCGAGAAAACGCCTCGCCATCAAGCACTGACGTCCAAAATTCTCAGTCACCGGATCGTCCAGTCCATAGAGTCGCAAGGTCGCTTGGGTCTCGGTCTGCAAATCCTGAATTTCCGGCAAACTCGATTGCATCCGAAACGCCAACTCGTAAGCTCCCAGTTGCCCAGCGATCGAAGCCTCGTTTGGATAGGCCTTCGAGAAGTCCTCGTTCATCTTGGCCAACAAGTCCAATTGCTTTCTCTGCGAAGCTCGATCGAGACTCGGATGAACAATATGCTGCACCGAAGCCTGCTTGGCCGGCTGACTCGCATTGCCAATCGGTGTCCCCTGGCAATACGTCGGCAGGAATGCCGACCCCCAATTGTTCACCCCTCCGTGCGCTAGAGTCGGACAGATCGTCACAAAAGCCGGTAAGTCCTGATTCTCCGTCCCAAGTCCGTAGGTGATCCAAGCACCCATGCTGGGCCTGACGAACTGGTCGCTCCCAGTGTGCATCTTAAGCAATGCGCCTCCATGGGCCGGATTGCTTCCATGAAGCGAACGCAACACGCAAAGCTTGTCGATGTGCTTGGCCACGTTCGGAAAAAGCTCACTGACCGGCAAGCCACTTTGCCCATGCTGCGAGAAAGCCCATGGCGACTTTAGCAAATTTCCTTGTTGAGCAAACACAACTCGAGGAAGCTCGAACGGAGGTGGCTTGCCGTCGTCGCGAGTCAATGAGGGTTTCGGGTCAAATGTGTCGATATGCGAAGGCCCACCCTTCATGAACAAAAACACAATCCGCTTGGCTCGCGGTCTCAGATGCGGGCCGCTCGAACCCATCTGTCCACCGGCCGAGGGTCCCGTCGTGTCCTGACCCATCGCTATCGTGTCGCCAATGAGGCTCCGTAGCGCCAAGTACCCGAACCCCAAAGCCGTCGATTCAAGCACGCGACGCCTGCTTGAGGCCAGCAACACATTGCCCGCCGTAGGCGTCGGGCCCGACGGCATACCCGACGGAATACCCAACCGGAAATCCTGCGCAAGCCCCCGAACGCGATGGCTCCCAGGGTAACCCGACCTCTGCTGACTTTTATGGAACATAAAGGAACTCACTGCAAACCAATAGATTGTGCGCTACTTGATCCCAACGCGATGGGCTCTCGTCGGGCTGACCCATGACATACTCCAATAGCCTCTGGCGCTCGTAAGGCTCGGGACGGCGACCTAAGACCTCTTCGAACAACCAATCGACACGTCCAGGCGGCTCGCTGGAGTAAGCCTCGCTCCGCTCGGCAAGGCGATGAGCCGAATCGACGATCCAGTCGGCATTGAT
>QWPJ01000007.1 GCA_003671195.1 Planctomycetota bacterium | reverse complement strand
CTATCCAGTCGGCATTGATCAACACGAGCATCTGCAAAGATACCGTGCTGGTGTTTCGACTTCCAACGGGCATCGTCGGATCCGGAAAATCAAATTGCTCCAAGAGCGAAAACAAATGATTGCGGATGATGGGCAAATAAGCCGTCCGGCGGGCACTCTCGTACTTGGTGTGATCGATCGACGTGTGATCGAACACAAACTGCCGATTCCTCAGCGGGACCGACTTGCCTCCCAACCGCAAATCCAGACCGCCGGAAGCAAACAAGATCGAATCTCTAAGTTGCTCAGCCTCCAATCGCCGTGGCGAAAAATACCAACGCAGGCGATTCTCCGGATCGTTGGCCAAAGCCGACTCAGGTTCGGGATGAACGCTCGACATCCGATAGCTCGCCGAACTCAAAATCAGACGATTGAGCTCCTTGATCGACCAACCCGATTCGATAAACCATCTGGCCAAATAGTCCAGAAGCTCCGGATGCGAAGGACGATCTCCTAGGACGCCGAAGTTTTCTGTCGTCTCGACAAGCCCCCGTCCAAAATGCCAACGCCAAACCCTGTTGACGATCACACGAGCTACCAAAGGATGACTTGGGGATGCAAGCCACCGAGCTAACTCCAAACGGCCACTTGCCTGACGCCCAAAAATCGGCGCACTGCCCGGAGTGATCATCACACTTGGAAATCCCCGTGGCACAAATTCACCTAGGTTCCGATAGCTTCCGCGGATGTGCAGCGCCAGTCCATCGACAACCCCTTTGTCACCGACTCCCATCGCGGACGATTCGTCCGGAGCGCTGCTCTCGAAGACCCTGGCGACTTCGGCCAACTCATGGATCTGCTTGAGACTCTCGTCATCCAAAGCATGCTCCATCTTGGCCGGTATAGCGAGAAATCCACCCGCATCGGACAAGGCGATGCGAGCAGCCTCAAGCTCCGGATCCTCAAGCCTCTTGATCTGAGGATCGGTTGACTTGGCCTTCTCCCACTCAAGCTCCACGCGTTCGAATAAGGCTAGATAGTGGGCTCGAATCCCAGCGATGTCCCCAAGGCCAGCCGAAGCATGCCATTTCTCGAACAGCGGTGTTTGACGATGGTTGTCCAAGTATCGGCGGCAATTGGCTAGTACCCGAGGATGCAACCCAAGCTCCTGGCCCGCGCTTTGCCACTCATTGAGGGTCGCTTCCGATGTCAATGTCGATGCGATCGCTAAGTAGTCGGCTGCCTGCTGCTTGACCCTCTGACGCAACCTGCCAATCGCTTCGTTCTTGAGTTTCGTCCAAACCCCATTCTTCTCGGCGATCTGAGCTTCGATCGACTTGAGACTCGCTTTCTCCTCCTCGGTAGCAAACGAGATCTCGTTCCAGTGCTTGATCGCACCGTAGTTGCTATCGCCAAAGGTCTTCGTCCCCTTGAATATCGCCGCAAGGGCGTAGTAATCCCGCTGCTTGATCGGATCGAACTTATGGTCGTGGCATCGAGCGCAACCGAGCGTCATGCCCATGAAGGTCTTACCGATCGTATCGATCTGCTCGTCGATCGTGTCCATCATCAGTTTGTCCCGATCGGGTTCGGCCAAGACTTTGGCCCCCAAGACCAAGTAACCCGTTGCGATCCTGCTCTCAAGACTCGCATCGGGCAACAGGTCTCCGGCGATCTGCTCCTCGATGAATCGATCGAATGGCTTGTCCTTATTGAAGGCCTCAACCACGTAATCACGGTAACGCCAAGCGTTCCCGTAGGCGATGTTTTCATCCAATCCGTTCGAGTCGGAGTAGCGAGCCACATCAAGCCAATGCCGCGCGTATCGAATCCCATACTGCGGAGAACTGAGCAAGCGATCGATCTGACGGTCGATCGCCTCGGGTGCAGTGTCTTGTTCAAACGCCTGATATTCGGCAGGTTCCGGTGGCAACCCGATCAAATCCAGACTCAAACGACGTAGCAATTCCCGATCCGATGCCGGAGGGGCCGGACGAAGTCCCTTGGACTCCAAAGCTTGCAAGACAAACGCGTCGATCGGATTTCTGCACCAATCGGACTGAGCCGGTTTCGGAATCGATACCGATCCCAAAGGCCGCATCGACCAAAAGGACTGCCCCTCCTGGATACTCATCCCCGTGGGCTTGCCCCCCTCGTTGGAAAGATCCTCGATGATTCCTCCACTGGGATTCGTTCTAGGATCTGGAGCTCCCGACAAAATCCACTTCTCTAGAATCGCGACCTGAGCGTCGCCAAGCCTCCCGCTCGGAGGCATCTGCAAGTCCGAATCTTGGTAACCCACCGCCCGGAGCAATAGACTCTCGGCCGGTCGGTCCGAGTCGAAAGCAGGTCCAGAATCCCCTCCCCTTTCGATTCCCATGCGATGATCCAGTCGCAATCCCCCCTGCTTCTCCATTCCGCTATGGCACTCGTAACAGTGCTCGACCAATATCGGACGAACCTCGGTCTCGAAATACTCCAAACCCTCTGCCTCTTGTGCTTGGCTACCGTGCCCCAAGAGCAAAGTCCAAACCAAGCTCAGAAGCCATGTCCAACGGAGGTATTCACGCATAAAAAAACCTACCGAAAGGGTTCACAAACGGATCTGACGACCCGAGCGCAGGCTGCGCCGAATCGCATGGAATATTTCATTCTACCATGGATTCGACGTGATTTCGCCCAAGCGGAATTTCTCTCAGAACCAAAAACGCCTACTCCCCGCTCATGCACGCCGAACTAGCTTGCCCAATGGCTTGCCGAGGGGCTCGCATTTTGAAACGCTTGGCCATGGAAATTTCCTCTTGTGCTCATCGAAAATTCAAAACCCACCAACGAGCGATCCCCTACAATAGCAAGTACTATTTTTCTCTGTTCTCCAGGTATTGTAGTGACTAAAAATGGTTGCTCTTGGTCGTACTCGTACTCGTACTCGTACTCAATGAAATGGTACTCGTACTCGAAAGGCGCCATCGAGACCGATCCGGTAAATGTCCCGACTGCCAATGCTCTCAATCGCTTTGCAATTGGCGTTCGACCCTAGTCGATTCAACCAATCGAGTACGAGTAGGAGTACGAGTACCGTCCGCCGCGGCGGACTGAGTACGAAAAAGCACGAAACCAGCAATTGCCCAGTGAAATCGCCGAATAGCCTTTTCTCCGTCCCACTGTTTATCTAGCAATCGATTTTCTCCGCTCAAACCTTCTGCCGCCCCCTCTTTTTTTTCTCCATCATGACCCAACAAAAAACCACATCGCTCGATCAAGCCCAATCGCCCTACTTCTTCGGGATCGACGTCGGAGGCACAGGCATCAAGATCGGATTGACCGACGACCAAGGAGCAACGCTTGGGTACAGTGCGATCGATACGCTTGAACCCCAAGGTCCGGCCGATGCGATGCGTCGCGTCGCGGAAGCTTGCCGCGGGATCCTCGGAAAGCTCGGCCTGGACCCATCGCGTGTCGTTCGAGCCGGATTGGGCACACCCGGTAGCCAAGACATCCGAAAAGGCATGCTGATCGAGCCACCGAACCATCCCCATTGGCATCATTTTCCGATCGTCAAATCCCTCGAAGAGTCGCTCAAACTCCCGGTGTCCTACGCCAACGACGCCAATGCTGCTGCTTTTGGAGAATTCTGGATCGGAACAGGGAAAATCCACGATAGCATGGTGCTTCTGACCCTCGGTACGGGAGTCGGCGGAGGGGTCATCATCGACAACGAGTTGGTCGTCGGTCGCAACAGCTTCGGCGGAGAATGCGGGCACATGATCATCGATCCGAGCCCCGAGGCCCGCCTGTGCGCTTGGGGGGGAGGCAGAGGCCATCTGGAAGCCTATGCGAGCGCCTCGGGGGTCACGGCCCGAGCCCGCGAGGAGCTCCAAGCCGGTGCCAAGAGCCTTCTGGCATCCCAAATCGACAAAATTACCGCCAAGAGGATCTTCGAAGCCGCCGAGCAAGGAGATCCCTGGAGCTTGAAATTCATCGAGCAAACCGGCGATTACCTCGCCATCGGCATTACCAGCATGGTCCATATGGTCGATCCGGGTCTGGTCGTCTTGGGTGGGGCTATGAACTTCGGTGGTCCGAACTCGCCGACCGGCCAGCGGTTCCTCGACTCGGTTCGCAGGGGATTCGAAGCCCGAACGTTTCAAAATGTCCAAGCGGGCACCCACATAGAATTTGCCAGCCTTGGGGCCGATGCCGGGTACATTGGCGCTGCGGGAATCGCCCGTTCCGACTACCATAAAGCACTATGAACGGAAAAGAACAAAAAACTACCGGCGATGTCCCCATCGAACGGATCCGAAACTTCTGCATCATCGCTCATATCGACCACGGAAAGAGCACCCTAGCCGACCGCTTGCTCGAACGGACCGGAACGGTCGAAATCCGCAAGATGAAGGAGCAGCTACTCGATGCGATGGATCTTGAACGCGAACGCGGAATTACCATCAAAGCCAAAGCCGTATCGCTCAGGTACATCTACAAAGGCCTGCTCTACGAGCTGAACCTCATCGATACCCCCGGCCACGTCGACTTCCAATACGAAGTCTCCCGCTCGTTGTCTAGCTGCGAAGGAGCCTTGCTCCTGGTCGATGCCTTCCAAGGCGTCGAAGCCCAAACCGTCGCCAATGCCTATTCGGCCATGGACCACGAACTGAAAATTATCCCGGTCATCAACAAAATCGACCTCAACCACGCCCGAGTCGACGAAGTCGCCACCGAAATGAACCAAATCCTCGGGATCGACCCGACGGAAATCATCAAATGCTCCGGAAAAGCTGGCATCGGAATCGATGAACTCCTTGCGGCCATCGTCGAACGCGTCCCAGCCCCCTCAGGATCCCCCACCGGACATCTCCAAGCCATGGTGTTCGATTCCCACTACGATGACTACCGAGGAGCGATCACCTACGTGCGGCTCATGTCGGGAGAAGTCAAACGGGGCGACAAGGTCCGGTTTTACCGAGCCGGGGTCAACCACGAAGTCCTCGAACTCGGCCAGTTTGTCCCCGAACGCAAGGCGGTCGATAAACTCACCGCAGGCGAAGTCGGCTACTTGATCTGCAACATCAAGTCCCTCAAAGAAGTCCGTATCGGCGATACCGTTGTCCATGCCAACAACGACAAAGTCGAACCGCTCGACGGCTACCAACCCCCCAAACGCATGGTCTACTGCGGACTCTATCCGAGCGATGGACAAGACTTCTCCGAACTGCGAGATGCCTTGGAAAAACTCTCGATCAACGACCCCTCGTTCGAGTTCGCTCCCGAGACGAGCGAAGCCCTCGGATTCGGCTTTCGCTGCGGTTTCCTCGGCCTCTTGCACATGGAGATCATCCAGCAACGACTCGAGAACGAATGCGATATCGACCTAGTCCAAACCGCTCCGAACGTGACCTACGAAATCATCAAACGCGGCGGGGAACGACTCGAAATCCACCGCCCTCAAGAAGTCCCCGATTCGGGCGACATCGAAGAATTCCGCCAACCGATCGTTCGCGTGAACTTCGTTCTGCCGACCGAATACATCGGGGTGACCATGAAACTCTGCCAAGACCGACGCGGGATCCTCCGAGGCAACGAATACCTCTCGGGAACCCGCGCCTTGGTCAGCTACGATCTGCCACTTGCGGAAGTCATCTACGACCTTCACGACAAATTGAAAAGTGCAACCCGCGGCTATGGCACCATGGACTACGAAATCATCGGCTACGAAGAAGCCGATTTGGTACGCATGGATATCCTCGTCAACGGCAAACGCGTCGATGCCTTGAGCATCATCTGCGACCGCCGAGACTCGGATCGACGCGGTCGCGCTGTGGTCAAAAAACTCAAGGAAGAAATCGACCGACACATGTTCGAAGTGGCAGTCCAAGCCGCCATCGGATCGCGTGTCATCGCACGGGAAACCGTCCCGGCCCTGCGCAAAAACGTCACCGCCAAATGCTACGGTGGCGATATTACCCGCAAAAGGAAATTGTGGGCTAAACAGAAGGAAGGCAAGAAGCGGATGAAATCGATCGGCTCGGTCGATATCCCCCAAAAAGCCTTCATGGCAGTCTTGGATACAGGATCCTCTGACAGCAAGTAACACGATGAAAAACAAGGATGTCTTTCAATGTTGCAACGAAGCAAACAACTCGACCACCCGGTCGAAACCCAACCCCTAACGGTCTACTGGCCCTACGCTCTGTCCCTTTTGACAGTCCACCTGCTGGGTGTCCTGGCGTTTTTTCCAAGCCTCTTCTCTTGGAGCGGCTTGGTCGTCGGAATCATGGCCCATATCCTATTCGACGGCCTAGGGGTCTCCATCGGTTACCACCGACTCCTGACCCACCGCGGATTCGAATGCCCCAAACGTCTCGAGCACTTCATCGCCCTGTGCGGTATCTGTACCCTCCAAGACTCACCCGCGCGATGGGTCGCCATCCATCGCATGCACCACCAACACAGCGATCATCAACCCGACCCCCATTCCCCATGGGTCGATTTTCTCTGGGGGCATGTCGGCTGGTTGCTCTTCGTCGACCGACGCCACGATGGAGTCGTGCACTTCGAACGCTACGTCCGCGACCTATTGCGCGACCCGTTCTACTTCAAACTCGAGCGGAACCTCATGTGGTTCTGGGTCTATGTCACCCACGCAGCGATCCTCGTCGGACTCGGTTATCTCTTCGGACTGGCCACCACGGGCAGCAACGCCCAAGCTCTCTGGTTAGCCGCTTCTTGGTTTACCTGGGGAGTGATCGCCCGGACCATCTTCACCCTCCATGTCACCTGGGCCGTCAATTCGGTCTGCCACAAATGGGGGTATCGCAACTACGAAACCCGAGACAACAGCACCAACTCCTGGTGGGTCGCCTACCTGACGTTCGGCGAAGGTTGGCACAACAACCACCATGCAGACCAGCGAAGCGCTCAACACGGCCATCGCTGGTTCGAATTCGATCCGTCCTGGTGGTTCATCAACATCCTGGCCCGCATGGGCCTGGCCTGGAACCTAATCGGCCCACGCCAAGCCAACGATCCGCTTCACTCGTAGATGGGACCGACTCGCATTGACCGAGTGCGATGAGGGGACTTTACACAAATCAAAAACGCCCGATCGAGCACTTCGGTCCAATGCTTTGTTCGTGCGTTTTTTCGTATTCGTACTCAGCATCGCGGTACTCGTACTCGTACTCGTACTCGAATCGATCCAGTATAGCCATCCAGACCATTGGTCCGCAAGTTACCGCGAACCGCTTTGATCAACGATCGGGATCGCCGCAGTTCAAACAGCCATCGAGTACGAGTACCGTTTCACTGAGTACCGTCCGCCGCGGCGGACTGAGTACGAGTACGACGAAATCCGATGCGATGCACGAACTTGCCGAATCAGTTCGATCCTTTTTTCTTCTCGAGCTTCTCAGCGATAAAATCGCTGAGACCCTCACCGCGAAGCTCCTGGGCCGTCCCCAAAATCACCCCGGTGTCCCCGTCAACCAATAACACGAAAGGAATCCCACTGACATCGTGCATCTTGCCCAACGAGGTCTCCCAGTACTTGCCCTCGTAGATCTGCGCCCAAGGCAACTCGCGATCCACGAGAAACTCCTTGATCTTCTCCTCCATCTTCTCTTGGTCAAAACTGACCCCAAGGATTTCAAACCCGTTTTCATGGTGGGCATCGTAGGCCTTCTTCATGTTCGGAATCTCACGAATGCATGGACCGCACCAGGTCGCCCAGAAATCGAGCATCACCAACTTGCCCTTGTAGTCCTGAGGGAAACGAACCTCAGTACCATCCATGGTCGTGGCGGTGAACTCCAAGGCTTTTTGTCCAAGTCGCAGATCCGGTGGCATTGGCATCTCGGGCAAATCGGTCTCGGACTTGCTCAACGATAGCTTGCCATCGACGGCATCGAGAACATAGGTCTTGCCGGTGAAGTTAAAGGGCGCACCCAGACGCACCATCTCGTAATTGCGGCTCACACGTCCGTCGCCGTTTCGGTCCATCGGAAGCATCGCGTTGGGAGCCAACGGACCTGCGGCAAAGGTCTTGAACTCCTTGCCGTCGATCTCCATTTGGTACTCGGTGCCAAAGTCGATGTAATACATCAACGCGTCCTTGAGCTGAGCGCGGCTTGGATCCTTGGGATCAAAACGGTACATCTCCAACGCGCCTGCTCGATCCTTGCTCAACTCGATTTTCGCCGAGCCGTTGTAAGTGCTGAACTCACCCTGCTTGCGCATCGTCCATTCGACCTGCGGGTCATTCGTCAAATCGCCATCCCGATTCGCATCGATATAAAGGGCCGCTTTGCCATCCTCAGGCTCATCGAGAATGAACGCCCAAGTTTTCCCATCGAGCTCGAACTTGCCAAACTTCGGAGCCGTCAGTCCCTCGGGTGTCTTATCGATCCCCTTGGCATCGTCGCTCATCGCAGCGCGAATGGGGCGATATCCACCCATCTTTTTCGACATCCCCGAAGCGATAAAGTTCTCTTTGATTTCCTGCCCTGAAACCAATTGGCACGCCGGCAAAACCAAAACGGATAGCAGAAACGAGTTGGCAATCGTTCGATGACGCATAGATACGAAATCCTCTGTAGTGGGAAATTCAACAAAAAAACTCCGCGTTTTCATACGCGGAGTCTGCAGTGTAAACCATCCAAGAGAGAAATCCAACGCGATGCTTCGAGATTCCTACCGGGCAGATCCTCTCAGAAAGTTACTCGAGAAGTAACTGACAACCGCTGGCTCAAGCTCTGCGTTGTCCAACATGTTCTTTCGCATCACATGCCCAAGTGGACCGTTCTGAGAAAACATGGCGACATTCATGCCACCAGTCGAACCCACACCCGTGGTCGCATAGACCGGATAGAGTTCGGCGAACTCAGTGTACTCATCTGAGAACTCCTCAGTGAATTCCTCCGAGAAATCCTCTAAAGCAAAAAGCTCGAATCGCTCATCGAAAAACAGAGGGAACTCATCGTCGATCCCACCCCGCTTGACCCACGAAAAATCAAACTCAGTGTCGTACTCCTCGAAGACCACATCGGTCTCGTAAGCCGTCGCTTCTACATCCTCAACGGCAGTCACCTCGAACTCCTCATAGGCAGTCGCCTCGACCAACTCAAAGGCAGACGCCTCGAAGCCCTCAAAAGCATTGAGCGCATCGATCACAACCAACACATCGATCGGGTTCAACGACCCGTCTTTGTTGGTATCCAGAGTTCCAATCGGCTCTTGCTCTCCTTCGCCACCCGAAGCTGGTCGCGACGTACCGACGCGATTCAAAGCATCGATCACGCGAAGCGCATCGATGGGACTGACCCGACCATCTCCGTCGACATCGGCAGGAAGTCGGCGAGTCTCGCCGATGGCCGGCGAGACCATAGCGAATGCAGAAACGTCGGCTGCATGGATATCGTCGGCAAAGCACTCAAAAGGCAAATCGGCCGCCAAATCAACCGCACAGAGCTTCCGAGATTCCAAAGATTCCAGACCGAGTTTCAAGTTGCTGTTTTTCACGATGGGGTTCTTCAAGGTTCGGTGCCTTCAATTCGATTCGTTGACTGATGGATCGACGCTCGTAGCATATACCCCCACGAATACGGAAAATCATAGAGAAAAGCTTAAGAAAAAGAGAGCGAAGTTCGGCAATCGTTCCAAGAATTCCTTATTTTTTGCATAATTACCCCCTCGTCTTGACTTAGCGAGCCCCGAGAACCATAACTCCCATATCTGCCATAACTGCACCGCAAGGATGGACCAGCAAAAAAACATAGCTAGAACCTCTAGGAGCTAAGGCTTTAGGAAATGGTGCGCGAGCGAAAAATTGGGCCAGGCGACCACGCCAACGAGGCCCCCCAGGAGGCTACCAAGGAGCCCTCTAAGGATTCTGGAAAGAAGGCTCGTAAAAGTGACCCGAGCGACATTCCTTTCGAATCGCAAGCGGATCTGAACGACGCGGACCAAGCAGACCAGGACCAAGTCGAGCCGATCACAGCCGAATCAAACAAAGTCGACCCAAACAAAGTCGACCCGGGCAAAACACTCGGGCTCGGCGCGACCCGGTCCGAAAACGACTCGGTCCTGCGCCCCAAGCGGATCGATGAGATGATCGGCCAACGTGAGGTCATGGAAGTTCTAAAAATCGCGATCGATGCGGCCAACAAACGCGAAGACCCCCTCGGGCACATCCTGCTCGACGGACCGCCCGGACTCGGCAAGACGACGTTTGCCGTGTGCATCCCCCAGGAACTCGGCGTCCATGTCGAAATGGCCAGCGGCCCGAGCCTCAAAGCCCCTAAAGAAATATTGCCCTACCTGACGAACCTGCAACGACGCTCGGTCTTGTTCATCGACGAGATCCACCGATTGCCCAAACCGGTCGAGGAATTCCTCTACACAGCCATGGAGGATTTTCGAGTCGATATCGTATTGGGCGAAGGGGTCAACGCTCGAACGTTGAATCTCAAACTCCAACCCTTTACCCTCATCGGGGCGACGACACGTGCCGGAATGCTCAGCGGACCGCTCCGTGACCGGTTCCACATCCGACAACATCTGAGCTATTACAACCAAGAGGACTTGGTCCGCATCCTCGAGCGCAATGCCGATAAACTTCGCGTTGAGGTTTCTCACGAGGCATTGATGGAGATCGCTAGACGTTCACGCGGCACCCCTCGCGTGGCCAACGGTCGGCTCTTGTGGGTCCGCGACTATGCGATGAGCAAGGCCGATGGCAAAGTGAATTTATCGATCGCCAAGAGCGCTCTTGAAATGCTCGGCATCGATTCGCAGGGCTTAGATCGCCAGGACCGCAAGTACCTCGAAACGATCGTCCGAGTTTTCGCAGGTGGACCAGCAGGCCTTGAGGCCATCGCCCACACCATGGGCATCTCCTCGGACACCCTCGAGGACGAAGTCGAACCGTTCCTGCTTCGTTCGGAAATGATCATCCGAACCCAGCGAGGCCGAGTGATTACCCCCTTGGGCACGAAGGTCCTAAAAGACTCCCCCAAAACCTAATCTCCAGATTCTCCCCTCCCCTCTCCTTCTCCTTCTCCCCTCCCCTCTTTCCCCTTCTTCTCTCTCCTCCTCCCCTATCCTTCTTCTCTCCGTGCCCTCTGTGCCTCTGTGTTTCAAACTCTTCCAAACTCTTCCAAACTCTTCCAAACAACTAACAGAGCAAGTAGTCTCATAGGAAAGACCATAGAACCACGGAACACTCAGAACACACGGAAATAAGCCCCAAGAGAATCTG
>QWPJ01000213.1 GCA_003671195.1 Planctomycetota bacterium | reverse complement strand
GCGAGAGTCGCTATTGGATCGAGACGCGGTTGATGGTCCGCGAGCAGAATGAATGGAGTGGGTATTCCTACCGTTGGAATCAGGATGGGACGGATGCTCAGTTGGTGGATGCCTCGGGCACCGATGTCTCCTATTCGATCCTCGATGCGAATGTTGCGGGAGGCTCTCGGTTGCAGAATTGGCATTATCCGAGCCGAGCCGAGTGCATGGTTTGCCATAGTCGTGCTGCGAACTACACGCTCGGGTTGCAAACTTCGCAACTCAACCGTACTTATCCCTACGAGAGTCCCTACCATGGGCATGAGGAAAACCAACTCGTTGCGTTCGAACGGATGGGACTGTTCAAGAACAAGCTCCCCTCAGGGCCCGAGGGTTTGCCCAAGCTCGCCGACCCGAGCAACGAGCAAGAGCCGATCGAAGCTCGCGTTGGGGCTTATCTGCACTCCAACTGCGCTTCGTGCCATGTGCCAGCAGGAGGAGGGAACGCGGCGATGGAACTGAGCCATCCGACGCCGTTTAGCAAAATGGGGATTCTCGATGTTCCCCCCAAGCATCACGATTTAGGGATTGCCGGAGCGAAGTTGGTGTTGCCGGGAAGCCCAGAAAAGAGCGTATTGCTTGAGAGGATCGCTAGACGAGGCAAGGACCAAATGCCTCCGTTGTCGTCCAACGAAATCGATCAGCAAGCCGTCGTTTTGATAAGGAAGTGGATCGAAGGGCTCAGCGCCGAGCAGAGCCCTTAAGTCCCCAGCAGCCCCGGCGAAACGATCCGTTTTTCTAACAGGGCAAAGCCGTACTGGACGGCCAGTGCCATCAGGGCTGCCGGCACGGCACCTTGAAGAATCAACCCTAGGTCATTGAGTCGGATCCCTGTCAGGATCGGTGAGCCGTAGCCACCAGCCCCGATCAAAGCGCCGATCGTCGCGGTACCAACGTTGATCACCGCTGCGGTCTTGACCCCCGAGAGGATCGAGGGGAGCGCCAAGGGGAGTTCGACCAATTTCAGTCTGGCTTTGGCATCGAGTCCAAGAACCTCTGCCGACTCCCGTATCGCAGCAGGGATTTGCTTGAGCCCAGAGTAAGTCCCCCGGACGATCGGCAGAAGGCTGTAGAGAAACAGAGCCATGATGGCAGGTGCAGGTCCGATCCCCATGTCAAAGAGGGCAAAAAGGGGCATCATAAACACTAACAAGGCCATCGAAGGAAGCGTTTGAATGACCCCGACAATTCCGAGCACCGTCTGTCCGATCGTCTCGTTACCCGCGGCGATGATCCCCAGTGGGATCGCTGTGAGGATCGCCAAGCCCAAAGACACCAGCACCAAAAACAAATGCTCGCCGGTAGTACTCAGTATCCGTTGGATCCCTTTGGAGAGACTTGCCCAAGGGCCCTCCTTGGGCAGAGCCAAGCTCAGGTTCAACTGCTTGTTCAAAAATTCCCCTGCAACGATCGTCTCTGGCCTGCGATCCAATCGGACTTGTGCCGACATGGCCGACATCGCCTCGGGGGAAATGAGTCCTTGGATTTTCAAGATGGCCTCGGCTGCTTTCGGAGCATGAGCGACAAGATCCTGCCGCATGAGCACGACCGCATAATAGACAGGGAAGAACCCCAAATCATCCTCCAACGCGACTAAGTCGTAGTATTGGATCTCGGGGTCCGTCGTGTAAAGATCGGCCACTGCGATCGAATCTTTTTCAAGTCCTCGGTAGGCAAGATTGTGGTCCATGACTTTGATCTGAGTCTGGGGCAAGGAATACTTTTCCTTAAGAGGCCGCCAACCATCCTTGCGCTCAAAAAACTCGTCGCTCAAACCCAACTCCAGTTGGGGATGATTCCTCAGATCGCTAATTTTGCTTATCGAGAGACGTTCAGCAACCGACCGCTTCATCCCGAGCGCATAGGTGTTATTGAATCCAATCCGCTCGGACATCACGATTTTCTTCAGAGCCAAAGCCGATCTCATATCGTTTTCGGATTCGATTTTGGTTCCTTGGCGTATCGCATCGGCGAGGATCTCTTCGCGGATAGTACCTGTGTAATCGACATACGCATCGATTTCCCCGGTCTGGAGCGCCTGCCAGAGGATTTGCGTTCCACCCAGCTCGGCCCGATGTTCGGTTCGAGCACCAGTGCTCCTGACCAAGTGCGAGAGGACCTCTCCTAGGACTACCGATTCGGTAAAGGACTTTGAGCCGATACCGATTTCTCTTTCCTCAGCAAAGGCAATCCGTTTCGATCCGAAACCGAGCAGGATCCAAGCCGAACAGAGCCAACGTAAAACAGATCGCTTGCTCATGAGGACTCCTTGGGTGTATTCAACGTGGGGAATCGTTGAGCGTTGACGAATTGGGTCACAAATGCATTGGCTGGTTGGAGGATCATCTGCTCGAGTTTCCCTTGCTGCACGATGCGGCCTTGGCCCAACATGATGACATGATCACCGAAGAATCCGGCTTCGCCCATGTCGTGCGTAACGGTGATCGCGGTTTTTTTGAGGGTCCGGAAAATCTTCCGCAAATCCTCTTGTAGATCGTATCGAACCAGTGGGTCGAGAGCACCCATGGGCTCGTCCAAGAGCATCACAGGTGGATCGAGCATCAAGGCGCGCATGATGCCGACTCGCTGGCGTTGTCCTCCAGAAATCTGCGTCGGGTATCGGTCTAGGGCAGGGCGGGGGAGTCGAGTCAATTCGGCCAATTCCTCGATACGATTTCGGATCCGATCGGCTGGCCATTGAAGATGCTTAGCCATGAGTCCGACATTTTGGGCCGAGGTCAGGTGCGGAAAGAGGCCTCCGTCTTGAATGACATAGCCGATTCGGTGCCGCATAGGAATCCGATTGCCAGGAGTCATTTCGACACCTTCGAAAATAACGCGCCCGGTATCCGGAGCGAGCAAACCTGCAAGGATTCGCAGCAAGGTGCTTTTTCCGCACCCGCTAGGCCCGATGAGCACCGTGGATTTTCCAGGCTCAAACGCGACGGATGTTTCATGGAGCACCGTTTGATCGCCGAACGACTTGGTAACACCCTCGATTTCAAACATGGGTATTGCTCCGGGAATCGCGGATGGAAAGACCGCCGTGGTTTCGGTTCAACAAGTCGAGCATGGCTTGAATTCGCTCTTGGAGGTCCAAGGTGAGATGATCGGTAGACAGGGACTTGGACTGTTTGCCTTCTGGAAGAACGATAGGTTCTCCAAATCGGATGCGCACCGTCTTGCGACCATGCGAGGTGGGGTAATTTGCTCCCAAGAAATCCTCTTCGAGTTTATCGAGTGTTTCGGCTTGGCGTTCCCAAGTGGGATTTTCCGTGAGGTAGTCACCGGGGTAGCTGTAGAGTTGTGTAGCCAAAAACATGCCTTGCATGTCGCTCTCCCACTGTTTTTTCTTTTCGAAGGGGGCTTGGTCGGCGTTTTCGACCTGCTGAGCGATGAGGATACGGCGGATCTCTTTGATGCGTTCAGGGATGAGCTTCTTGGGGGGGCCGCTTAGGTATTTCGCTTCGGCACGTTTTAAAACCTCTTCGGTCAGAAAGGCGATACGTTGCTGAAGGGTTCCTTGCTGGCGTTGGCCGAGGATCTCTGTTTCTTTCTCAGACAGGACCTGCGTAGCGATGCTCAGTATTCGGTCGGTCATCGGCAAATGCGACTGGGCCTTCCAACCGAGTCGCATTTCCATCTTTTCGGCGGTGCGGCACATGCTAGGAGTAGGATCCTCAAGGTACCAGCGTTTGATCGCCACAGGAAGAATCGCGATGGGTCGCTCCGATTTGCGAGCCGCCATCAGGGCGATCGCCGCGGCGCCTTCACGCAACGGTGTGAGTCGATCGTTGGAGTGGTAGATGTCGCCTTCGGGAAATACGACCAGTGGCTCTCGTCGGCGTTGCAAAATATCCAGCGCCGTTTTCATCGATTGGATATCGGTGTTCTCTCGATCGACACTGAAACAGCCGCAGCGTTGCATCGATTCGCGTTCAAACCAACGGCTTTGAGAAAAAACCTGCCAAGCGGTCATCACATAGAAGGGAACTTGAAGTCGATCCGCAGCGTTCAACAAGCAGTAGGAATCCCAGTGAAACGAATGATTTGGAGTGATCATCACCCCGAGTCCAGACTTTAAGGCCTCTTGAAGGTGTTCAAGTTGCTCGAACTCAATACTCTGGATTTGCTGTTGCCTGAGAGCTTTGGCTCTCAGGGGCCTAGCGGCGCGATACCACCAGTAAGTGAGTTTAGCTGGCCAATGTTTTTCCGGGATGCCATAAGGTTGATTGTTCATCAGCGCAGCATTCCATCATAAAAACACGTAGATCGGTATCGCCGGGACTCAGTATATCGACTCGCATTGACCGAGTGCGAGGAGGGGACTTTACAACTTTGTTCGTGCTTCTTCTCGTACTCGAACCAATCCAGTATAGCAATCCGGCCTATTGGTCCGCAAGTAGCCGCGAACTGCCTCGATCGACGATCGGCATCGCCGCAGTTCAAACAGCCATCGAGTACGAGTACCGTTTCACTGAGTACCGTCCGCCGCGGCGGACTGAGTACGAGTACGACGAAATCCGATGCGATGCACGAACAGGTGCTAAGAGGCCTTTGCAACAACCAGCGAAGATCGAATCACTGAGCGGAATTCGACTCAGGAAAAACACCTTCCTCGATCCTCAATGTGCGACTCAATGCGATAGGACCATCGATCCGCTGCAATCTTTTTGTAGCGTCAGCAGATGCTGGAACGGGCCATTCGATCTCAATAGAAAGCACCTTGGTTGCTTTACCCAATCCAATCGTTTGCTCTAAAGGGTTTGCGCCAAAACTGCTCCCCGAGCTGACATGCCGGTAGACGACCGGAAGGTCTGGATCGTCGGTCTGGATTTTGATCCTCGCTCCAATCGCCGGGCGATTCGACGTATTCCCTATCAATTTTAGAGATATCCAGGAGTTTTCGTTGCCAGGATTTTGAAAAAGGATGTTGTGGTATTTATCCCCGTTGACGGCCCCCCCCATCTCGATGAACACATCGATCGAGCCGTTGCGGTCCCAGTCACCGCATGCAACACCGTGACCTTTTTGGAGATTGCCCGTACCCGACGAAGCGGTGATATCGTCAAAGCGCTTGCCAGCTATACTTCGGAACATGCGGTTGGGGACCAGGGTTCCGAGATTAGGGTCCCCGGTTCCGAGATAGAAATCGAGCCAACCGTCATTGTCGAGATCCGCGAAGTTCGAACCCATGGTGATGAACACACCTTCGAGCCCGGCGTCCTTGGTGACGTTGACGAATCGCTCCCCTTGTTGATTCAAGTACAAACAGCTCTTGGCCTCGCTGTGGTCTTGGCCGATCATCCCTTGGACACAGGCTCCGATGGATCGCGAGTAGTTGGTGGCGAAGATGTCTTGCCATCCATCGTTGTTAAAGTCCCAGGTCCAGCATGAAAAGCCCATGGTAGGACCATCGATACCCATCGCTCGGGTGACGTTTTCGAACGTTCCATCCTTTCGGTTGCGGAACAGTTGGGCTCCTACTCTCGAAAGATGGTTCAAGAACAAATCGGGCCAGCCGTCATTGTCGATATCGACCCAAGTAGCCCCTTTGCAGACCATCCCCTCACCGCCTGCTACCCCAGCCTTGGCGGCGACATCGACAAAGGTACCGTCCCCTTGGTTGCGATAAAGCCGGTTGGATTGCTGTTCGCTGCAGACGAAGACATCGAGTTTGCCGTCACGGTCAAAGTCCTCCCAGGTTGCGGAAATCGAGTTCAACGGATCGGCAAGTCCAGCCGAAGACGTCACGTCGGTAAATCGCATATTCCCTTCGTTGCGGAGCAAGGTCGGTCGCATCGCCAGCGCAGGAGTCAACCAAGCCCCCCGCACAATGAACACGTCGAGCAGACCATCGTTGTTGTAATCGGTCTGCACGCAGTTGAGGCCGCCGAGTTGATTGGAGACTCCAGCTTGTACGGTCACGTCCTCGAATGCCTCGAGATTTACGTTGCGATAAACACCCATGATCTGCGTTGGGTCGAACGAGGAGATCACCACATCGAGTTTGCCATCGGCGTCGAAATCGTCCATGATCGCACCACCGGCTTGATTCAAGCGATTGAGTCCAACCTTTTCTCCGATGTCGCGAAACCGACCGATCCCATTTCCCTCATGGACATAGCGATCGATGGGGATTCGATACTCCGATGGCACCTTTTCCGGGTGCTCATCGAGGGTCATGTAAGCCACATTCAGAAGCCATCGCACCTCACCGTCGTCGGGAAACTTTTCGAGGTACTCCCGGAAGTGCTCGATCGCGATCCGAGAGCCTTCTGGGTTCTGGTGAACAGCGGCTTTGGAGATTGGCAGGATGCAGGAGCTCTCGCCGCGGCATGCGATGCAGTTCTCATTTTCGCCACGCCGCATTGCAGTGACTCCCTGGTTGTAAATGATCGTATAGAGAAAGTCCTTAGCGATCCGCGGGTTCGTTTCGACATGCTTGCGAGCCAAGCACAGGTCTTCATAGGCCTTCAATGGGTCCCCTAGGTAGTTCAAGAACGTCGAACGCGAGTAGCGGGACGAGGCGATTTCGTCTGGAGAAAGGGCCGGGTCACTGAGGATCTGATCGAGCGCTTCAATGCTCGTTCGTACCGCCACCTTGAAGTGCTCCCCGATTTGCTCGAGAGAAGAATCGCTCGGCCATGGCTTGACGGCGTTCATGACCCATCCGTACCCAGATCCATCGAGCACCTTGCGCGGCATGTAAGCGACATTTTGGCTTAAGTCAGGCGAATCCGCGTCCTTGGAGAGCGACTTCGGAGCGGTCTTCCACTTCCCGTCCAACACCGATTTCTCGGGGGGCTTATCGCAACCTGAGAACCCCAGCAAGCAGAGCATCGCAGGGATTCGGATTCGAGCCCAAGGCTTCCTTGATCTTGGATTTATGTTCACGCGTTGACCTCACCTAAGAGCCTGATACCTTGGATCGCAGCATCAACGTCCGCTTCGCTTGTCGCATGTCCGAAACTCATCCGCAAAGTCCCATCCTGTGGATCGGTCCCTAAAAATGGATGGATCGCCCCGGCGCAATGAAGCCCCGATCTGCATTCTAAACCCATGGCCGAGTCCAAGAGCATCGCCATTTCGTGGCTGCCTAGGGTTCGGCTCGAAAAGCTGAGCACAGGGACCCTGGAAACCTGTTGAAGATCCTCTGGACCATCGGGGTATCCAACCAAGCGCAAACTCGCATAGCGCGCGATCTGATGCCGCAGTCGACTGAGCCAATCGCTAGCCTTAGCCTGAAAATCGGCCATCGATCGAGTCGATGCACTCAGCAAGGCAGCTCCCAGGGATGCAATCGACGGGCCGTTCAGATTCCCAGACTCTACCGACTCCAACCACTCGAAGGGGCCGGTCCATGTGCCGCTCGAGCGACCTGTCCCACCGACCCAGGGAGAACGCAAGGAGGGGACTACCTCTGAAGCGGCGACAACAAAAGCGGTACCGAACATACCCCCTAGCCCTTTGTGAGCCGGAGCCACCACAAGATCGATCCCAAGCGATCGCGGATCGAAGTCGACATACCCGATGCTTTGGGCCGCGTCGAGCATCCACCATGCTTCGGAGTTAGCCACAATCCGACCGATGCGTTCGAGATCCTGAACGACTCCAGTAACGTTCGAGGCATGGTTGACGATCACCAATTTCGTATCGCTGCAGATAGCCTGCTCGATCGCATCAGGATCCACCCACCCGCGAGCATCGCACGGAACCATCGTCCAACGCAACCCCCGACGTTCTTGAAGATCCGCCAACGTGCGCAGGACACTGTTGTGTTCGGTGGCCGTCGTGACGACGTGCTCGCCACGAAGATCCGTTTGCCACAAAACACTATGAATCGCCGCATGGATGGCCATCGTCCCGTTGCTTGTCCAAGCCACTCGATACGCATCGTCGAGGTGTAGAAAACGGCTCAACTTCGAACGGACTTGAGCGATCGCCCGGTCGGTTTGCTCACCGCGAAGGTACGCTCCCCGCGAAGCAGCCACGCCCAGATCGCGCTGGAACTCCAGACATGCTTCGAGAACCCCGGGGGGCTTGGGCCAACTCGTCGCAGCATGATCTAGGTAGACACGACGCTCGGTCACTTGGTTGGATCCGCTACGGAGGATGATTCGACGGCTATGGGAAGATGTAACGCAGGAAATTCCGCACAGGCTGGCCGTCGACATAAGCCGTCGGTTGTCCGTACAAACCGCGACCCAACTGAGCGTTGCTCCCTTGGCCAAAACCGACCAACGGCACATAGCCACCATTGCTGGGCGCATAAACAGTCGCTGGGGGCATCGCTGCCGGGGGGGCGTAAGCAAACGGAGTTGCCGTAGCCGGTGGAACCAAGCCTGCCGTGGGTGTCACCCCGTTGACTCCCATAGGAACAGGTGCAACGCCAGGAACCATCCCCATCGGTGGGCCAGCAGGACGATAAGGGGACGCGGGAACGGTGCTGGCCAGCGCAGGATTGCAATCGATCGCCGACGTGCCAGCCCCCTGCTGCCAAACGGCCGGTGAGACCATCCATCGCGCATCGACCGCAGCAGGCGCCGCGGAAACGAAAGGAGCCGAGTTAACAAAAGTGCCCGCGCGGTTGTAGCTAGGCATCGGGGAACCCGCATAGGGAACCCCCGGTTGTGCGAATGTTCCCGACGCGGCACTCGGAGAATTCATCGGTGCGGGAACATAATAGGTCGGCGGGGCGGGGATGACCGTCGTGGGTACCGCAGTGCTGGGCATGTTCGCAGGGGGAATCGCTCCGGGATAGGCATTCGGAATCCAAGCAGGATTGACCGAGGGTGAAGCGCTTGGAACTGGATTGGGGGGCACTCCCAAGGGGATCGATGGCGGAGGGACCTGCGGGGCGCTTGGGATCATCCCTGGCAGGCTGCCTCCACCGTAGATCGGTGGGGTATTGAGGGATGGCTGAGTATTGGCGATGGGGTCATCCTGATAAAAATTCGCGACCCGGACAGCACCCTCGGGCATTCCAAAAACGCTGTTGGAACTGGCCTGCTGCACGGAACTGGCCTGCTGCAGAGACCTTGTCGGTCGAAAACCGTCGTCGGAAAGCAACACCTCGGACGACGAACCTCGGAGCGAGGGTGGAGGCAAAAGCGTGATGACCCCGAGAGTGCTCGATGGGAGCGTCAGGCCCGAGTTCTGCAAACGCTTAGCCGATTGCCGATCGAGCGTGGGAGCCTGCGCAGCGACCGGATCGTAGCCGGGTTTTCCGTAATCTCGTTTTCCGTAATCGCTTAGTGGATTGATCGGTCCCTGAGCATCGACCAGGTACCTGAGTTGCTCGCGGAGGGCTTGCGCATCGCTTGCCGCATAAGGGTCGGTTCGCAGACGAAAGCGTGGCGGCGCAAGGCTGCTCGATGGTTCCTTGGAATCCTCAGCGCAGAGGTTTGCTCCGAACAGGATTGCAGTGCAACTGAGGATCGCAATACGTTGGGATTTCATCGATCACTCCTTACTCGGGTGCCCTAGGTAGCTCAAGCGAGTTACTTCACAGGTGGGTTGATTCGAACTCCGATGGTTTTGAGCTCTTCGAACCAAGCGGCCTTGGAGGCGTTTTGGACCAAGCTGTCATCGACGTAGAGTCTCAGGAAAGGGGCGAAGCGACGGTTTTCCTTCGCGTCGGCTTGGCAAGCCTCAATCAACGCCGTGAGGTCGACTTCTGGGTTCTCCTGGAGGATCAGCAGTCGCACTTCCCGCATCGATTTAGCGAACTCAAGCGTTTTGACGTTACAGCCTTTGAGATTGATGGTCTGCAGACCGCGAAGTTCCGCGATGCCGTTAAGGTCTTCGATGGGGCTGGCTGCAACATCGAGGGTCCAGAGTTTCTTGAGTGCAAAGACGGGCTCGAGTTTTTTGATTTTGTTCCCCGAGGCATAGAGCGATTGCATCTTGATCATGCCCCGCAGTGGTCCAAGATCCTCGATGCTGTTGTTGGCGATATGGAGGTACTGAATCGCGATCAGGCCCGTGAGCGGTTCAAGGGATTGGATCTGGTTCGAGGCCAAGTCGACCGACTGTAGGAGCTTCAGGTCCCGGATGGGACCGAGGTCGACAATCTCGTTTTTTTCCAGGTCGAGCTTCATCAAAGCTTTGCAATTTTGAAGTCCCTCAAGGGACTTGATCCCTTTGCCTTTAGCGACGACCTGAGAGATGCTTTTGACATCGTCGAGGGTCAGGGGTTCGGCGTTGTAACGCTTCTCGAAAACCTCGCGCCTGACGGCAGCTTCCAGGGCTTTGTCGGGGAACAGGTCTTGGGCTAATGCTGCTGGAATCAGCAGGAAAAAAGACCAAGCAAGCAGGGTGTTCCGGAGAGATGACCGAAGGCCCAGGGGTGTACTGATTTCCATCCGTACGATTTCCTATGGTTCGAGGCGGGGGTAAAGGAGGGATTGCCCCTTCACTGTAGCTAAAACCGATCAGGATTTCCACCGCGGGTTTGATTCCCAGGCGGGTTTAGATGGGTTATGGATCTGGCTGGTCGATGCGATCAAGACCTGCGCATGCCAAATAAGAGATCCATACGGTTGTGGATGTCAACCGCGCTACAGAGGGCGACGCAACCCAAACTTCAGCAGATGGCAAATAGAGACCTGCGACCTGAGTACCAACCTCAGGGCGTTGATTATGGTTCGAGACGTCTCATTTCGCGA
Organism: Planctomycetota bacterium; assembly: GCA_003671195.1. Classification (GTDB taxonomy): domain Bacteria; phylum Planctomycetota; class Planctomycetia; order Pirellulales; family Pirellulaceae; genus JBKCUI01. The sequence continues at coordinate 565 of QWPJ01000213.1, read as the reverse complement.
CATCCCATTTCGCTACCGATCGTTGCTACTTACGCTTCTCGGTATGGAGCGTGATTCGGCGAAGTCTTGGGGAGTACTTCTTGAGTTGCAGTTTTTCCGCTCCGGGCTTGCGATACAACACATAATTGATGTCGCCGGTTTCTTGGCAAACCAAGTAGGTTGTTTCTTTCTTTTTCTTGCTCTTGGCCATGGCTATTCCAGACTCGCTCCGAATTGATCGCAAAAGGGTGTGAAGGATGCGTATTATGCAAATCGATTGCCCGGTTGGCTAGCTCAACTCGGAGAAAAGGGACCTTTTAAGCGGGTTTTGGAACCCAACGGCCGAAAAAACGTCTAATGTTCCATTGAGTACCGTGTCTTGCGAGGGACGTTTTCTCCGATTTCCTGGAAAAACGACCTCAGAGGCCCGGCATTTGCTGCATAATCTGGACGAATTGACGCCCAAGCGACTTGTGTCAGGAAACGTTGTAAGGAAGTTGTTAGGAAAGTGATGACAAAAATGAATCAGCAAGCTTCTTCCTGGGTATCCCGAAATTTCAAGGGAAAAGCTCTCGTCCGAAGGATG
>QWPJ01000097.1 GCA_003671195.1 Planctomycetota bacterium | reverse complement strand
TCCCGCGAACCGCCTCGATCAACGATCGGCATCGCCGCAGTTCAAACAGCCATCGAGTACGAGTACCGTTTCACTGAGTACCGTCCGCCGCGGCGGACTGAGTACGAGTACGACGAAATCCGATGCGAGGCACGAACGAAAAGTTCACCGAGGACGAGGAATTGCGTCACCAGCATCCGCGATGCCGTATGCCCTAGGCCCCCGGTCGGCTCGTCCGACCGGAAGCACAGCTTTATCAGCTAGCGGTAGGCTGCGTCGTAAAGTGGGGATGGTGGAGATGATCCGCCTAGCTGACGAACCATGGGCTCCGGTGGCTCAAGGCCACCCGGGGGCCGAGATCTTATGATGAGTGCGCGTGGCTCTGCGAGGCACGAACGACACCCATTGACCGAGTGCGATGAGGGGACGTTACACAAATCAAAAAAGCCCGATCGAGCACTTCGGTCCAATGCTTTGTTCGTGCGTTTTCTCGTACTCGTACTCAGCATCGCGGTACTCGTACTCGTACTCGAAGTGACCTAGTATAGCAATCCGGCCTATTGGTCCGCAAGTTACCGCGAACCGCCTCGATCAACGATCGGCATCGCTGCAGTTAGAACAGCCATCGAGTACGAGTACCGCTTCACTGAGTACCGCTTCGCTGAGTACGAGTACGACGAAATCCGATGCGAGGCACGAACATATATTCTATTGAGTTTGCCATAACCCAACCAAACCCAAATTTGCTATAAGACCTAAGCGGAGTCAAACGGATCCCAATCCTAAAATCCTACTGTGCAAGAGTTTGCCGCAGCGTTTACCTCTGGGAAGCAGCAAGGATATATTGAATTGGTGTTTTCAAGGTTATGCGGAATTTTGCTTTTCCAGGATATACGAAGCTTGTGTGGACGCAGAGTGTCATGCGTGCCAGGCAGCCGCTGCGGCGGGGCAGGAAAGGCCTCCACCGTCTGGCGACAGGTGGCTACGGCCGGTGGACCCGAATCGTCTGCTGCCAGGCACCCGTTGGGGTGCCACGATGGCGACAGGCTGGAAGCCTATCCCACGATGGCGACAGGCTGGAAGCCTATCCTGCGATGGCGACAGGCTGGAAGGCTATCCTGCGATGGCGACAGGCTGGAAGGCTATCCTGCGATGGCGACAGGCTGGAAGCCTATCCCACGGTTGTGGTGAGTCGTTATCTGGATTGCAAAATCTGGGAATTAACCGAGGATCTCTCGCTTGCGCTGGACGTAATCCCACAGGACGAAGCGATCGAGATTGTTGCCGCTGGTGAAGAACACCCGCCCCTTGGTCTGCTCGGCCATGCGGTGCGCAAAACGGATGTCTTCCTCGGATTGTGACCAACTAGGAACCAAAAACATATTGATAGTGATCCCGTCGCGTCCACACTGGATCGCTTCTCGCATCGTCTGCTGCTCGGTCCTCGGATCGGGCGGATACAAAAGATAGAGCATTTGCTCCTCGAAATGGGCCGTCGGAAGCCCATCGGTGATCAGGATGATCTGCTTGTTGGGCGTGTCAACGGTCGAGAGATTTTGCCGAGCCAATCGAAGCGCATGCTGGATGTTGGTAAAGTGCGATGGGATCTCGACCTCGCTGATCCTCGGGTCGCTCATGTCGGCCTTGAGCCTGACGACCGGATTGTGGATCGTCACGGGCTTGGGCATCAAGTCGATGATTTCCCCGGCTGGTCGGAGTTTGGCAAAGGAATACATTTCGACGAATCGTAGAAAATCGCCTGGGTACTCGGAGCTGATGAGTCCATGAAGCGCCAATGCCATCCGCTTGACATTGATGTACTGCCCGTCGTGCCGCATCGAGCCGCTCATGTCCATGACGACCACCGTGGCGCACTTGGGACTATTGCGGGTTTTGAACACTTCGATGTCGTCGCTGCGCAATCGAACGGGTCGCTCGTCAGGCCTTCGCAACATCGCATTGGTGACGGTTTGGACGATGTCCATGTTGGCGATCGAATCGCCAAACTCATAAGCCTTCGTCGAAGGGAGCTCGACACTCCCATCGCCGACGATTCGTCCGGTGTGCCGCCCGCTGCGGCTGGCTTCCAAATCGGAGAATATTCGCTCGAGCAGTTTCCCTTGGAAGGTCTTGTAGGCTTTGGGTGTCAAGCGGAACGAGCCTGATTCGTTGCGATCGAGGCCTTGGCGCTCGGCCATCTCTCGGACGACGTTGCGGATCTGTTCACGGATTTCCTCAAGGGCATTCAAATCGCCCGGCTGGGTGTACTTGGAGAGCGCCTCCATGTCGATCAAGCCGATCTGCGCGGTCTTGGACGCCTCGTCGAGCTGTTTGAGCAACTCGTCGATCTGCTCGAGTTCCTTCTTGAGCTCGATCGCTTGGGGGATATCGACTTTCTGGCGTCCGGTGAAAACGTATTTGCCGATCAACTCATCGATCTGGTAGCGATCCGACAATGCTTCCATCGTCTTTAAGACATCTTGGGCGAAATCCGGATCGCTCCGGTCGGATTGGTACCAAATCTGTTCGAGCAGATAGATCTGCGATTGACGGATCGCGCGATCGAACATGCCTTTGAGCTTCGCGGGCGGTCGGGTCTTGCGAGCGATTTTTTCGAAGCGGTCGTTAGCCTTTTTATCCAACCCGTCGACTTGGAAGGTTTCCAAGATTTTCTGTTTGCGTTCCATGAGCATGGCACGCAGTGCATCGATGCTCGGTCCAAGGCCCGAGATTTGGCTCGGATCTAACTCGATGGCTCGGGCGAGTTCTTCTTCGGTCAGCTCGCGGTAATTCCCGTAAGCTAGGGCGTGCTCGAAGGCGTTGGAGACGAGGTCCGTATCGGGCTCGGCCAACGGACTGGGAAACTCCGTCGGATTGTATTTTTGGTAGACGTGGATAATCCCGCCGATGTCGGATCTTTTTTGCATAGTGCCCTTATTGTAGGAGGGCTGTCCAGATCTGAAGCCATGGAGAGCCAAAAGGCCTGGCATTCCAGAAGATTTCTCGGGATTCGCCAAGGAACTGAACCGGTCCGACCATGGTGTCCATCGTATCGGTATCCCATTCGACGGGGATCTCTTGACCCGTTGTCGTATCGAGGATCGTCAAACGCTTTCCTATCAAATAACTGATTCGTCCGGTCGCAGCATCGATCGCCGGCGGATGCGTGATGGACTCCTTGTTATTCGATATCCACTCCCAATTGTCATCTTGTGGGCCGTCTTGTTGGTCGTCTCGGACTCCGACCCGCACGATCCGAACGGTCCCTTGAGGATCCTTCCTCAAGGTGTAGATCCAGTTCCCGCAGTTGGAAGCCATGAGCCAGTGCCGGGGACCTTGGACTCCCGGATACGGGGCCGATTCGGTGTGGGTTAAGCGTCGGATTTGGATCCCCGGTGGGCTGGCCAGTTGAGCACCGCTGGGATGGGCCTCAGGGGTCTGCCGATCGAGCAGGCTTGGCCATCGGTCGGCCTGGGCTGGCAATTGGGCCAAGAAAACTTCGTCGACCCATCGATCGTCGGGGTTTTGCGATTGGCTTTGCGATCGGCTTTGCGATCGGTTCGGTACACGTCCTAGGAAAGCTAATTGCTTGAGGGTCGGGTGAGGGACCCAGCACTCCTCGCGAGCCGATTCGATGGCTTGGTCCGGGACCGGGATCAACGCAGCCCAGCCGATCCCCTTGAATTCCTCCTCGAACTTAGGGGGTTGGAGTTCGGTCCGGGCGTCTGAGTCGCTCGTCCATGGATCGACGATTGCGAACCCGACGGTACGGTGCTCTGGAGCCAAAGCATCGTTGTAGGTGAAGCTGATCCAAGTTCCGTCGGAGGAGAAGCTATGGGCGTGGGTTCCGCCTCGGAGAACTCCCCAAGGGATTGCTGTTTGGAGGCTTCTTGATTCGATCGAGACGAGCTTGCTCTTTGGATCGGAGATCGGGTCGCTCGGTTCGATGTGGAGGCAGGCTCCAAAGCGACGAGTCATCGAATACGGTTGGAGCTTGTCGCAATGGGTCAACCCATGGATAAACACCACGGTGGAGCGAAGTGGATGGCAGACGACCGCACCGACGCCTGGTCCATGGATCGATTGGCTGTGGGTGTCGTAGAGGATGCGAATGGAATTGTCGCGTAGATCGAGCGATTCGATCCGCGTGGTTTTGGCGATATCCGAATCGGCATTGCGCGTGTCGTAGACTAGGTAACGGCCACAGTGCGAGATGGCTTGGCGATGGTTCAGGAAGTGTCCGTAGTCGCCGAAGGTGCGTTGCCGGAGTTGGGCGTGAAGTCCTGGCATGGCTCGTCTAGCTCAGAAAAAGAAGCGCGACGTTGACGTAGATGAGGATTCCTAGCAGATCGCTCAGTCCGGCAACAAACTGATTGCTCATCATGGCAGGATCGAGCCCCATGCGTTTGAAGATCAGCGGCAGGATACTTCCCAAGCAGGTTCCGCAGAGCACGACGCACAGGATTGTGATGGGGATGATCAGAGCGGTAAACGGAGTTGGAGCCAAAATCAGGGCGCAGAGAAATCCCATCGCTCCCATGATTCCGCCGAGAATCAAACCCATGATGATTTCGCGACGGACGATTAATCCCCAATCGCTCAGTTCGACATCCTTGGTCACCAATGCGGAGATGATCAGGGTGGAGGATTGGCTGCCGGAGTTTCCTCCGCTACTGATGATCAGGGGGATAAACAGGACCAGCCATGCATAGGTGTCGAGCCACGACTGGTACATCCTTAGGGCAAAGGCGGTCGATAGGGCTGCAAAGAAGAGGATCAATAGCCAAAAGCCCCGTTTCCACGAGAGCAACAGGACTGGTGTGCGGAGGTAGGAGTCGCTCAGGGGCTTGACGGCCACGATTCGCTGGACGTCCTCGGCGGCTTCTTCTCGGACCACATCGATCACGTCGTCGTGGGTGATAATGCCCATCATGTGATTTGCATCATCGACGACGGGTATGGCCATGATGTTGTAGAAGGCGACCTTTTGTGCGACCTGCTCTTGATCATCGTGGACTTTGACCGATACCACATCGGTTTTCATCAGATCGGCTAAGGTGGTTTCGGGTCTGCCGATGGCCGAGATGAGCAACCGACCACTGACGACTCCTCGGAGGTGGTTGGTCGTATCGACGACATAGATGTAATAGATTGTTTCGAGCCGTTCGGCTTGCCGACTGAGCTCATCGAGGGCTTGGCGGACGGTCAGGGTTTCGGCCAAGCAGGCCACCTCGGTGGTCATCATGGCCCCTGCGGTTCCTTCGGCGAAGGTTTGCAGGCGGCGGATATCGCGTCGGTCGGGGGCGGGGACGAGAGCCAGGATCGCATCGACGCGATCCTCGGGGACTTTGCGAAGCAGATCGACCGCATCGTCGGCTGGCAGTTGGGTGACGAGTACCGCGATTTGTTTTTCGTCTTGGGTGGCGATCAGCTCGACTTGACGATCGACGGGGAAGTACTGAAACACCTCAGCTTGCAGGGTTGGCTGGGCGTGTTGCAGGACTCGCCAGGTTTCCTCGTCGTCGAGGCCTTCCATGAACTCGGCGGTGCGGGCCGGGTGGAGCGCAGTGCAAAACTCGCGGAGTTCGTCGGTGCGATCCTCTGCGAGCATTTCTCGGAGTTCAGGAAGGAACAGGGTGTTCATCAGGCGTTAATTGGAAGCGATCGGGAGATTGAAATCGCCGTCCAAATCGCGCCACACCGAGTGGATGTGGTTGGCCTGTGTGCCTTGAGGATCGGTTTGGTAATTGCAAAGTTCGGCGATGAAACTCGGTCCTTGGAGACGGATGAAGTGTTGTTCCTTCGGATCGATCCCACCGGCCCAGCCGAAGTGGATCTGATCCATGCCGGCTCGATCGACGATCTGCCATCGTTCTTGGGCAACGGCTTGGGGCATCGTTGAGAAGTATGCATCGATGATCGCTTTGAGCTTTCCTTTTTGCTCGGCTTGCAGATTGCTGGCTGGGATGCCTACGGGTTTTTCGAGTTTGGGCTGTGGCTCGCCAGCCCATTGGATATCGGCTGGGCATTCGGCGTCGAAGACCGCGAGGGTGCGTTGGGAATCGCTCAAGCTCTTGAGGAGTTCGTAGGAAGCTTGTTCCTCGGGCAGGAGCAGTCGTGTACCCGAGGTGTACTTGGTCTTTGCTCCATCTCGGAGTGGATCTGGGGTTTCGAAATCGCGGAGCAATCGAGCGGGATTGACTCCGAAGAATTGAGGAGTCGAATCGACGATTCGGTCGCCTTGGTAGGTCATGTTGATCGATAGGTGGTGTCCTTCGACGCTCACGCCCCAATCGGCGTTGGCTTCGGGATTTCCATAGATGGCGACATAGTATTTTCGGTAGTCGCGTCGTTTGGCCTGCGCGGGGCCTTCGAGCTCCAGGAGGATGGCTTCGTAGGCCATGATATCGACGGCGCGTCGGAAGCCTGATTCGCTCAGGACCGCCGCGAGGAGTCCGAGGGCGGCTTGGCGCTGCGGTTCGGTCATTTCTCGCAATGGGAGTCCTTTGCGGGTCTCCATGGGGATGAAGTGCCACTCGGATCGTTTCTGGTCTTTGAAATCGATTTGAGCCAGGGCTCGTTGTTCGTTAGACAACGTGGCTAGGAAGCCTTGGGCCGTTTGGCGAGCGGCCAGGACAGGGTGCATGGCCAAGATTGCACTGGAGGACAAAGCAACGATGCTTGAGCTGGCCGCATAGGCTGCGGCTGAGCGGATGAGGAACTCTCGGCGCGAGCCGTTGGTCCGTTGGGAATCGTTGTTGGGACCGGAGGGATTGGCAGGGGTTGGGAAAACCATAAGGATGACTCGCGCAGAAGGGGGGATGGGGTAGGGACAGGGCCGGATTTCGATCGGATCGACGCAGCGTTGACGAAACGGCGGTCCAGTGGAAATGTAGCCGGCTGGGTCTTTGGATTATGATCGAAAGTCCTGGCCGACCAAACCCCAAGAAGGACTCGGGGGGCGAATAAGGCTTGATCTGTGGCGAATTTATCCCGAAGAGGATTTAGCCCATTTGGGTTTCGAACCCGCGTCTTGCTTGGCGCGTGAGCAACGATTCGGCTTGGGGGTCCCCGAGAATCGACTCGGTCTGGGGATTCCAGGTGATCTTTCGGTTCAGTCTCGCTGCGATCCCTGCGAGGTGGCAAGTCGAGAGGGCTCGATGGTGGCTATGGACATCCGAGATCGGCTCGACACGATCCCTGGCGGCTTCGAAGAAGTTTCGGAAGTGGTCGACCAGAGGTCGGTTTTTGTAAGCGGCTTCGAGTGCACCGCTTGGCAATGGGTTGTCTTTAAGGTCGTCGACAGCCTTGCCAGCAATCCGTCCGCGGTTGACGAACAGACGGCCTTCGGTACCTTCGAACAGGATCCCATTGTCACCGTCGTGTCGGATTTCGATTTCGGCTCCATCAGCGAATTTGGCGCGGAGGAGAAACTCCGTCGCTGTGTTGTATCGGCTCGGATCGGTGGGAAACCCGTCGCGGAACTCGACGGGATGCTTGACCATCTCGGGTAGGATTTCGACGGGTCCGGTGTCGGTTTTTCCCATTCCCCAGGTTGCGATATCGACGTGATGGGCTCCCCAATCGGTCAGTTTCCCGCCCGAGTACTCGTACCACCATCGGAATTCGTAGTGGCAGCGCGACCAGCTTTTCGTCTCGCCGTTATCCCCGGGTAGGAATCGAAAGGGGGCTTCGGCCACCGGTCCTTGCCACAGGTTCCAGTCGAGTCCTTTTGGGGGTTGTGCCAATGGGATTTCGGGGCTGGTGGGTGCCCCGCCGATATGGCATGTCGCTTTTTGTATTTTTCCGATACGGCCTTGTTGGAGCAACGCGATGGCTTGGACAAACTGCCCGCTGGATCGTTGTTGGGTCCCGATCTGGACGATGCGTCCGGTTTTTTTGCAGACTTCACAGATTGCTCGGCCTTCGGGGACCGTCAGTGTCATCGGTTTCTCGCAGTAAACATCCTTGCCGGCGAGCATCGCCTCGATAAGAATTTTCGCATGCCAGTGGTCTGGGGTGGAGATATGGACGATATCGATTTTTGGATCGTCCAAGATGGCTCGATAGTCTGAGGTCGCTTTAGGTTCTTGGCCGGTCCATTCCTTGACGAGCCCGGCGGCTAGTTGCATGCGGTTCGAATCGGCATCGCAGACGCTTACGTAATCGCTGTACTTGCGAAAGTCGGGAGCGGAGCCATAGGGTCCGTTTGCCCCGGTGGCTTTTTGGCACCATCGGCTACCGGTCCCGATCGCCGCGACGCGAGGTCGATCGTTGGCTTGGGAGAACCCGGCGGCTCGCCCGGTGCGTTGGAGGATCGCAGCTCCTAGGGCAGCGCTGTAGGAAGACTGTAGAAAGCGACGTCGGTGCAGTGTTTTGTTTTGCATGGAAGTGGGGCTTAGGTGGGCCTAGTAAGTAGGTGAGCTTATCGATCTGGAGCGGCAGTCGCAGGGCTGTTCAATATAGTCGGTCGGATGGTTCGCGCCGAGCGACTTGCGAAATGCTATGATGCTCTCGGTGGATCGACGAATAGGAACTTTAAGTAAGTCCAACGAATCATTCTGGTGAACAGATTATGAAACACAAAATCGCTGCTGGTTTTCCGACCGTACTGATGCTCTTGAGTGGACTTGTGCTTGTGCTCTTCGACCAGCCTAGCCTTGCGCAAGAGCCCTCGGCAAGCTGGAGAAAGCACGCGATCAATCCGTTTTCGCCTTACGAAGCCGTCGGCGTGGCGGACTTCAACAAGGACGGGAAGCTCGATGTGTTCTCCGGGGATACTTGGTACGCGGCTCCTGACTGGGAGCCCCACAAAGTCCGCGAAATCGCTCGCGTCAATTCCCACTATCACGAGGATTTTGCCGATGCACCCTTGGATGTCAACGGCGACGGAAATATCGATATCGTTACGTGCGCTTACTTCTCGAACAAGATCGCTTGGCTGGAGCATCCCGGCGATGCGACGAAGCCTTGGACCGAGCACTTGATCGACAAGCCCGGCTCGATGGAAACGGCTTATTTGGTCGATCTGCACCAGAACGGAAAACCGGTCTTCTTGCCGAACGTCGGGGGTAGAGTTCTGTACTACGAGTTGACGGGTCAATCGCCAACGGTCGAGTGGAAGCCACGGGTGATCGCATCCCAAGGGGGTGGCCACGGGCTAGGTCATGGCGATATCAATCGCGATGGCCGTATCGACGTGATCACTCCGCAAGGATGGTACGAGCAACCGGCGATGTCCGAAGGGGCTTGGGAGTTGCACCCTGAGTTCCAATTGGGTGCTGCGAGTATCGAGATACTCGGTCATGACTTCGATGGGGACGGGGATACCGACATCGTCTGGGGCATGGGCCATGGCTTCGGGCTTTTTTGGCTCCGACAATCCAATGTCGATGGCAAAAGGGTCTGGACCAAAGAGCCGATCGATACGAGTTTCTCGCAAGTCCACGCGCTGCATTTGGGGGACTTTGATGGCGATGGCCAGTTGGAGTTTGTCACTGGCAAGCGGATCTACGCGCATGAAGGGGAAGACGGAGCGACCGATGCACCTTGCATCTACCTGTTTGATTACGACCGAACCGGTTCGAAGTGGGTCAGGAGCACTGTGCATCTGGGTGAACCTGCTGCTGCGGCGCCGCTGGATCCGGACAAACGGGATGGGCTTAAGGACTTTCGGTCCGGTTCGGCCGGTACGGGTTTGCAGATGGCGATCCGAGATATGGACAACGATGGCGATCTGGATATTGTCGCGCCGGGTAAGTCCGGATTGTATTGGTTTGAGAATTTGAGGAAGCGTTGAACATCACTCGGGGCGAGCCTGTGGTAAGGCGTTTCGATTTCTTCTGGTGCCACTTTGTTTAACCCGCAGCCAACGGCGAGGAAGCAGTCTAGGTACGCTACGACTTTGGTGGTCCATCGGCTTGGGATAATTGCCCCCACCCGCTCGCACAAAACAAGACGCCTGACGGCGGGCTGGGGGTGGCTGGTACGCTTCCTCGCCGCTGGCTGCGGGTTAAACAAGGCGGCGGCTGCGCCTGGGCTGGGGGTGGCTGGTACGCTTCCTCGCCGCTGGCTGCGGGTTAAACAAAATGCCTGACGGCTGGTTGGGGTGGCTGGTACGCTTCCTCGCCGCTGGCTGCGGGTTAAACAAGACGCCTGACGGCGGGCTGGGGTGGCTGGTACGCTTCCTCGCCGCTGGCTGCGGGTTAAACAAAACGCCTGACGGCTGGTTGGGGTGGCTGGTACGCTTCCTCGCCGCTGGCTGCGGGTTAAACAAGACGGCGGCTGCGGGTTAAACAAGGCGCCTGACGGCGAGTCGGCCGCGAGCTTGATATCGCTTTAGTAGTATGTTGTCCAACCCGAAGTTGGTAAGCCATCAAAGGGTGTTACGAAACTCCAACTCTGAAAGGACATACCCTCCCTTGTGCGGTTCTCGTTGACGTACCGAATCGCATTGACGATCGACTCTTCCGTGTCTAAGTATACGATCCACTGTCCCTCTCCCCACATCGATGGCAAGCGATCTTCCTTCTCGCGATAGGACTGCATGGGATGTAAAGATTCTGCCAGCAACCGCTTTGTCGCCGCACCTTTGAGGAGATTCGCTGCGTTCTCTATCTTGTATCTATGTCGCCCAAGCACCATATGCACGTGATCGGGCATTATTGAACAAGCCCACACGATTAAACCGCTTTTCTCGACATAGGATTGAAATCCCGCACCAATATTTGCGATCTGCAATTCGGAAAACATCACCGCAGGATATCTTAAAGCGCGTTGTGCCTGGGTTCTCCAACGCGAGTATTCGTCGGGGTCGACAGGTATTTTCTCGATGGATTTGATGGCTGGCCCAAATCGAAGAAGCTCCAAAGAGTATACGGTATCAGACCATGATCCTCGAGGATCATTGGGTAGCCAAAACCCATAAGCGGGCCATATCAGATGGTAGCCGTGTATCATGGATCGATCCAGCAAGCAAGGGATTTCAAATTTACCGCATGAATCTTACGCATACTCAGAAGCAAAGAACAGAAGCAGCCTAAAGGTGATTATCTGCCTCTTTTGCCTATCCCCCTCTAACGGGGTGTGGGTGGCTGCGGGCTGGGGGTGGCTGGTGCGCTTCCTCGCCGCTGGCTGCGGGTTAAACAAGGCGGCGGCTGCGCCTGGGCTGGGGGTGGCTGGTGCGCTTCCTCGCCGCTGGCTGCGGGTTAAACAAGGCGGTGGCTGCGGGCTGGGGGTGGCTGGTACGCTTCCTCGCCGTTGGCTGCGGGTTAAACAAGGCGGTGGCTGCGGGCTGGGGGTGG
>QWPJ01000216.1 GCA_003671195.1 Planctomycetota bacterium | reverse complement strand
CGGGTCGTCCACCCGCTCTGGAGAATCCTGGTTCGTAACGTCGCTCTAAAGAGCGTCGAGGCAAACCGGCAACCATATGGGTTATCAAGATCGAGGGTATTACCAAAGCGACCAAGACGTTGATTTGCGGCCAAGCTGGAACCAACAATCGGCCGTCGCTCAACTGATCATCCTCAATGTGATCGTCTTCGTCGTCAATCTGCTCTTCGGCAACCCGTCGCTGACCAGCCAAGGCGCGGTCAATGAAGCTCTAGCCTTGGGCTCTGATACGCTGTGGAAACCGTGGCTATGGTTCAAGACCATCACCTATGCGTTCGCCCACTCGTCGACCAACATCGGCCATATCTTCTTCAACATGCTGAGCCTCTACTTCATGGGCCGCTCGGTCGAGTCGCGCTACGGTCGGGTCGAATTCCTCAAGATCTACCTCCTCGCAGCCCTGTTCTGCGGCGTCGGCTCGATGATCTTCCGTGGACTTGGGTCCGATGCAGCAACGGTTCTTGGTGCCTCGGGCGCTGTGCTGTGCATCTCGATGCTCTTTGTCTACAACTACCCCAATGCGACGGTCTACTTCATCGTCTTCCCGATGCCTGCCTGGGTCCTCGGGGTGATCTTTGTCCTGACGAATTTCTTCTCGAGCTCCGGCCCGGGAATCGCCTACGACGTGCACCTGCTCGGGATCCTTTTTGCCACCCTGTACTTTTTTCTCGGTTGGAGTTTCACCAAGCTGCAGGATCCCCGGCAAGGAATCGAGTCGATTCAACGATGGTGGAAAAGGCGCAAGTTCAAGCTTCATCCCTTAGACGACGATGCGTCGCTGAGCGAACAAGAACTCGAGGCCAAGGAAGCCGACCGCATCCTTGAAAAAATCCATGCCTCGGGCAAAGACTCTCTGACGGGTCGCGAAAAGAAGTTCTTGGAGAAATACTCCCAAAGCGTTAGAAATAAAAAGCGGTTGGATTCCTAGCCGCGTTGAACCAAATCTCATTCCTCGTTGGAGTTGGTCAGTTTTCATGTCGAGTCCAGACTCTTTGTTCCCCGTTCTTCGTCGCGATATCGCTGGGCAATCGATCGAGTCGATCGTCCAACAGTACGGTACCCCATGCTACATCTATGACATGGCCACGATCGCCCAAAAGGTCGCCGATCTGAAGGCCTTCGATGTCATCCGCTACGCACAGAAAGCCTGTTCGAATATCGCGATCCTCGATCGCTTGCGGCGCCTAGGTGTGGTCGTCGATGCGGTCAGTGCCGGTGAAGTCCAACGCGCGCTGTCGGCAGGATACGACCCACGGACCAATCCCCACTCGATTGTCTACACAGCCGATGTGTTCGACCACGAAGCCCTAGCGATCATCAAAAAACTGGGACTGCACGTCAACTGCGGTTCCCCTGACATGATCGAGCAGCTCGGCCGCGCCGTTCCAGGCTCGAGTGTCACCCTGCGGATCAACCCCGGGTTCGGTCACGGCCACAGCCAAAAAACCAACACCGGTGGCCCGCAATCCAAGCACGGGATTTGGCACGACCAGATCGACGAATGCCTTCGCTTGGCCGACCTGCACAACATCGTCATCACCGGCCTCCACATGCACATCGGCTCGGGAACCGACTTGGAACACCTTTCCCAAGTCTGCGATGCACTCGAGAAAATCGCCTTGCAGATCGGACGCACTCTGACGACCATCAGCGCCGGGGGCGGACTGCCTGTCCCTTATCGCCAAGGCCAAAGCTACGTCGATCTCGATCGCTACTACCATCTATGGGACCAAACCCGCAACCGACTCGCCTCGGTGTTCGGACATCCACTCCGTCTGGAAATCGAACCGGGCAGGTACCTCGTCGCCGAGAGCGGCTTCCTGGTCGCCGAAATCCGCTCGGTCAAAAAGATGGGCGAGAATACTTTTTATCTGCTCGATGCAGGTTTCAACGACTTGGCGCGCCCGATCCTCTACGGTGCCTACCACCCGATCTCCATCTGCCATCGAGGTCACCAACCATCGGACAAAGATCTTATCGAGGTCGTCGTCGGTGGGCCCCTGTGTGAAAGCGGTGATATCTTTACCCAAGAAGAAGGAGGCTTCGTCGCCAAACGGCAACTCCCAGTGGCCAAGGTCGGGGATTTGCTGGTCCTCGAAGTCGCCGGCGCGTACGGTTTTGTCATGTCGAGCAACTACAACGGCCGGTTCCGAACCCCCGAATTGCTCATCGAAAACGGCTCGATCCACTGCATCCGCGCCAGGGAAACCTACGACGATCTGATCCGAGGCGAGCAGATCCCTCCCCCGCCCAAGGTCTGAATTCCCGGTAAGATAACCAAAAAGTGGAACTTCAACGCCCAGGGCTTGACCCCCAAAGATTATATTGAAAAGGCTCTGGCCCATCGTGGTCCAGTCAGCTCGATCGTCGCGTGAATCCCCCCAACCCGTCATTTGACAGGAGCACCGTATGTCCCCCAGATCCTTCCTCAGTTCCCGTAAACTTCTCGCAGGTATCGTCGCTATGGCCATTATGTCCTCCGGTTTCGCTGAAGAAACCAACCAGCCAGCCCCACCGGCCCTGGCCTTTAGCATGAAGAACATCGACGGCCAATCGGTCGACCTGAGCAAGTACGAAGGCAAGGTCGTCCTGTTTGTCAACGTCGCAAGCAAGTGCGGCTACACCAAGCAATACACCGGCCTGCAACAACTCCACGAGAAGTACAGCTCCAAAGGCCTTGCTGTCATCGGAGTCCCTTGCAACCAATTCGGTGGCCAAGAACCAGGTTCCAACGACGAGATTAAGCAGTTCTGCTCGAGCAAGTACAGCGTCACGTTCGACATGCTCGATAAGGTCACCGTCAACGACGATGCCAAAGGCAAAGCCTGCCCCCTTTACGGCTACCTGACGGGAGTCGAAACCAAGCCTGTAGGCAAAGGCAACGTCAAATGGAACTTTGAGAAGTTCCTCGTCGATCGCAAAGGAAACGTCGTCGGACGCTACGGCTCGGGTGTCGAGCCCATGTCAGCCGAACTGACCGCAGCGATCGAAAAGGCCCTGGGCAACTAGTCCTTAGTTCGTCTTTTGCACATCGTCTGAAATCGCAATCGCAATCGCAAAGCCGGGGTGATCAAATCACCTCGGCTTTTTTTGTTTGCCCCGAGGCATCGCATCAGCTTCGTTCCTTGTGGCTTTCGATGTGCTTGCGCAACTCTGCGGTCGCTTTGTCGAGATTGCCGGCGGCGAGGTGATCGATAAGACGGCGGTGACTCTCGACTCCCTCTTTCCAGCCCGCTTTCTTCACACTCTCGCGAAACCTCTGAAAAAAGACGTGCAGCAAATCGCCGAACGCCACGAGCGGTTGCAGTCCGCTTGCCTCAAGCAGTGACCGGTGGAACTGAATATCGATCGCGATGAAAGTCTTTAGGTCGCGTGCCGACTCAAACTGCCGGACGATCTCGCGCAGCCCCGCTTCAATCGCCGGGTCTTTTTTCATCCGCTGGACAACATGCGGCAGCACACCGGTTTCCAAAATCACGCGGCTGTCGATGAGCTGCTGCGGGTCGGCCTCCAGCAAGCCGGCATGAAAGCTCAAATGTTCCGTGAGCCGTTCCATGTCGATGCATCTAACGGTCAGCCCAACCCCAGCCTTCGATTCTACGATTCCCAAAAACTCCAATGCTTTCGTGGCTTCGCGAAGACTCATTCGACTAATGCCAAAGGTTTCGGCCAGCTTGGATTCCGTCGGGAGCCGATCACCTGGGCCAAGCTTCTCCGAGACGATGTACTGCTGGATCTGATTGGCGACCTGGTCGCGAATTTTTGGACGGCGAAGAGTCTTCATCTGGAAAATTCTCACGGTAGGGATTGCAAGCGAAACCACAAGTGATTGGATTATCTTACAATAAGATCATCGTCAACAGCGACGTTTTCATTTGTCGTAGGGAACTTTCCATGCCAATCGTCTCAATTACCGACTATACATTTCCCTCCCTCGATATCGAAGAGTCGCTCATTCGCGCCGCAGGAGGCGAGTTGCGGAGCGGCAATGACAAGCAAGTTGAGGCGTTAAAGCGACTCGCCGCCGATGCGGATGCAGTCATCACACAATTCGCGCCGATCAACGCCGAAGTGATCGGAGCCATGCAGCGCGCCAAGGTCATCATCCGCTACGGCATTGGCTACGACAACGTCGATGTAAAGGCGGCGCGCGAGCGGGGGATTCCTGTCTGCAACATCCCGGACTACTGCATCGACGAGGTCGCTGATCACACGCTCGCATTCATACTGGGCATCACACGACAAGTGGTTCCGAATACGCTGCATGTTCGGGACGGAAAATGGGGGCTAGCGACGCCGCTTGATCAATTGCGAACTCTGCGCGACCAAACCGTGGGGATCGTCGGCTTCGGTCGCATCGGGCGTGAAGTGGCCGCGAGACTGGCTCCCTTCCAGTGTCGGCGGCTGGTGCATGACGCCTTCGTTCCGGCTGACACGTTGCTAGCAGCCGGTTGCGAGCCAGTCTCGCTCGATGAACTGCTGGCTCAATCCGACATCGTGACTCTACATTGTCCTTCAACGCCGCAGACGAAGAAGTTGCTCAATGACGATTCGCTCGGCCGCATGAAGCAAGGTTCGGTCGTAGTGAATTTGGGGCGCGGCGATCTAATCGACTCGGGATCACTCATCGCTGCGTTGCAGTCGGGAAAGATCTCAGCCGCCGCGCTCGATGTATTTGAACAAGAGCCGCTGCCGCCGGAAAACCTACTGCGATTCATGCCGAATGTTATTACAGCTTCTCACATCGCTTCGGCAAGTCCCAAGTCCGTTAGAACGCTTCGCGAGACCGCTGCAAAGATCGCGATCATGGCTCTGCGCGGAGATCCGTTGCCAAACATTGTGAACTGATATCTCTGGGCCCCCGACTTGCCATCTGTGCTAATTCCGCGAGGGATGTGAGAATAGCAAAGGGCTATGAAGTGAATACGAAGGTAGAGGGATGAGCTCAGACTGATGAAGAAGTTCTCAGACACTCGTTTGCACACAGGCGTCTTTGGCCGCGCCGACCTAGAGGCCGAAGGGATCGCTCCAAGCATTATCGAAGCTCCCGATGTCGTGCTTGTCGGGAGCGGGATCATGTCGTCGACGCTGGCTGTGATGCTCAAACGCCTTGATCCGCGTTTGCGAATTCAAATGTTCGAGGTTACGACAGAACTTGCGTCTGAAGCTTCCGAGGGCTGGAACAACGCGGGCACAGGACACGCTGGAATTTGCGAGATGAGCTACACGCCAGATCGCGATCAAGAAGGTCGAGTGCCGATCGCCAGAGCACTGCTTATCTTCGAACAGTTCGAGCACTCCATGCAGTTCTGGGGGGCAATGGTCGCCAATGGAATGGTGGACGATCCAGCGGATTTCATACAAGCGGTACCGCACATTTGCTTCGTGAAAGGCGTCGATGATGTGGCCTTTCTACAGGCTCGGCACGCGGCAATGATGGAACATCACTTTTTCCGCGGCATGCGACTGACGATGGACCCTTCGGTGATTCATGCGTGGGTGCCGCTGGTCATGGAAGGTCGCGAGCCCGGACCTGTCGCGGCCACGGTAGGCGATGGCACCGAAGTCAACTTTGGTCTGCTTGCTCGCCGACTTTGTGGCTGGCTTGCGCAGCAAGAGCATTGCGGAATCGCGAACGGCTGGAAGGTCACGAAACTGCGACGCGGTGTTAAGGGATGGCAACTGGGGTTGCGCTGCGCAGCGACGGGTGAAGTTCGCGACCAGCACGTGAAGTTCGTGTTCGTCGGCGCTGGTGGCGGGAGTTTGCCGTTGCTGCAATCTACTGGCCTCGCGGAAGTCGCTGGCCTGGGCGGATTTCCTATCGGCGGACAGTGGCTTGTGTGCGATGAGCCAGCGACCTGCGAGCGGCACGAGGCGAAGGTCTACGGCGCTACTCCACCGTCGTCGCCAAGCCTCGGTTCTGGGCATCTCGACGTGCGGCGGCTTAATGGTCAGCGACAGCTACTCTTCGGACCTTTCGCCTCATGGACCACCCGATTCCTTAAGCATTCCGGGCAATGGAGCGATCTTCCCTTTTCTCTTCGCGCAAACAACGTGACTTCGCTGCTTCGCACGGCCTTTCGCAACGGCTCGTTGGTACGGTATCTAGTAAAGCAGGGACTGCAGAGTATGGAGTCTCGTATGCAGGCCCTGCGTGAATACTATCCCAACGCCCGATCCGAACACTGGCGGCTTGTGCAAGCTGGAATCCGCGTGCAGGCCATCAAGAAAAAAGATCGCGGCGCGTTGTTTTTCGG
The DNA here is from genome assembly GCA_003671195.1 of Planctomycetota bacterium. Classification (GTDB taxonomy): domain Bacteria; phylum Planctomycetota; class Planctomycetia; order Pirellulales; family Pirellulaceae; genus JBKCUI01. The sequence continues at coordinate 5,011 of QWPJ01000216.1, read as the reverse complement.
CACCGAGCTTTTTTCCTCTGAGGATCACTCGCTCGCGGCCCTGCTGGGAGCCTCCCCAGGCGCGTCGGTCGCGGTAAACATCGCCTTCGAAGTCATCCAGACCTGCCTGCCCCATCTGCTCGCTAGCTCCGAAGGACGAGAAAGAATGCGGCAGATGATTCCGACTTTCGATATCGATCTGAAACAGCCGGGCAACGCGGCCTCGTTCGAGAAAAACACCCGAGAGGCCTCAGACAGACTGCAAATCAATGGTAGAAGGCGCACTGCGTGGGCCGTAACTTCAACTGCGTTCGGAGAAAAAAAATGAAAATCGTCCGTTACCAAACTACGACCGGCCAGACAGCCTACGGGCGGCTTGACGCCGATGGCCGCACGACTCGACTTGACGGAGATATCTTCGGCGAGCTGACCGACACCGGTGAACCGGCCTCCATCGCAAAACTGCTCGCTCCCATCGAACCGCGCGACATCATCTGCATCGGACTCAACTATCGAAAGCACGCCGCCGAGGGAAACCAGCCGATCCCTGAATGGCCGGTCGTCTTTATGAAGAACAGCGGCACACTGCAACATCCCGGCGAGCCAATTGTATTGCCGCGCCATTTGAAGAGTGACGCTGTCGATTACGAGTGCGAACTCGCGGTGGTGATCGGACGAGAGTGCTACAACGTCTCGAAAGCCGATGCACTGAGCCATGTCCTAGGTTACACCTGCGCCAACGACGTCAGCGCTCGCGATTGGCAAATGAAGTACGGTGGCACTCAATGGTGTCGCGGTAAGACCTTTGCGACTTTCTGTCCGCTGGGACCATGTTTGACAACCGTCGATGAGATTTCCAATCCCAATGCACTCGGCATTCGAACGATCCTTAATGGCCAGACGATGCAGGACTGGAATACCAACGACATGATTTTTGATGTGCCGACGTTGATCGAATTCCTCAGCGGCAGTACGCGATTAGCGGCAGGCACAGTGATTCTAACCGGTACGCCCCACGGAGTCGGAGGAGCACGCAAACCGCCTGTATATCTTCAACCGGGCGACACTGTGACGATCGAAATCGACGGCATTGGAAAGCTGACCAACCCGGTCATCGCAGAAGGAGTGAACCGATGAAGAGCTCGAAAACTGCACGCAACGAATTCTGGCGAATCCCACTACGAATTCGAACGGTTGTTTTTTGCTCAATGCTCATATGTCGGGGAAGCTGCCTAACTGCGAATGCTCAGGAGCCTCGCTTCGTGGATCATTCGCTCCTCATCGCACCGGAGTTGCCGTGCACTTGGCCAAGCCACCCGTTTCCGCGATTTGCGATTATCCATTCTCGCACGATCGGTCCGGAATCGACTTACAACATCGACACACTGCTGATCGACGGCAACACAGGGACGCAACTCGACGTGCCGCCGCATTCGGTCGCACGGCCTGAATTGAACCGAGACAAGTCGGGGCCGCTCGGACTGGCTTACACGGACAAGATCGAGCCTTGGCAGTTCGGTGGCGAAGCCTGCGTTGTCGATGTGCGTGAGCTACTCGACAAAGCTCCTAAGGGTGAAAGCCCACTTGTCAAAGTCGAACATGTGGAACGATTTGAGAAGCAACATCGCAAGGTCCGCTTTGGCGACGTCGTTCTGTTTCGTAGCGATTACTCGGACCATTACTATCAACCGCTTCCCGAAGGACGCCGTTACATCGCAGACATCCTCGACCGCAAAGCATCCGGCTATCCCGATCCCGATCCGGATTGTATGGAGTTCCTCGGGAAGCGTGGTGTACTCACACTCGGTACCGACAGCGCGAGCATGGGACCGCTTCCGGATCTGGCTGAGCCCACACACTATGCTGGCCTCAAGTACGGCATGATCTGGACAGAAGGGGCGACGAACCTTCGCGAGTTGCCTTCTACCGGTGCATTCTATTGCTTGCTCGCACCCAAGCATGAGCTGGGGCCATATAGCGAAGGACGCGCGTTCTCAGTCGTCGGTGGCGAATTGCCTAAACGCCTCATCGATGCGTGTCGCCACAAGCGCGCCATTGATCTCTCACCCACGCTTTCGCCAAAGCTGCCGTTGACTTCATCAGGTATCGATACGGGCAATCATCGCCAAGTCTATCTGAAGATCGATTTTCTCTACTCAGAGTATCTCGACATGTGGCATCATGGACACCTGATGGATTCGATGACAGGAACACACCTGGTTCCGCCGTCCTATGCACTGCCGGCCGACAACAAACCGATCCCCTACGCACCGCAAGTGCGTGGATGGCTCGAAGAATACGAGGAGAAGTATGGACGACGTGGTTCGAGCACCATGACGACCGAACAGGTTCCCATCGAGTGGACTTGCGGCGAAGCGCGGGTGATCGATGTTCGGACATCGATTGGATCAACGCAGCAAGTCCGATGGCCTGCATCACCCGAGATCACTGTCGATCAGATCAAGGCTTTTGAACAAAAAGCGGGCGATTTAAAATCTGGCGATGTAGTCATTTTCCAAACGGGTTACAACGACGCGTATTTACGACCACATCCGGCTGACACTCGCATGTGGCTTCAGCCGCTACAAGGCAAAGCCGAAGGTTGGCCTGCTCCCGGTCCCGATGCGATTCTCTACCTCAAATCCAAGGGCATCCGCTGCGTTGCAAGCGATGCGCCAGATCTGGGTGGCGTCGACCCCAAACGAGCGCTGATGACCTATTGGGCCTTGGGGAGTCGTGAGATGGTTGGCGTTGAGTTCTTGGTAAACATCGACAAGATCCCTGCACAGGGAGCTTATTTTATGTTTGCCGCTGTGAAAGTACGCAATTGTAATGGCGGTCCGGGGCGAGCGATTGTGTTGTATTAGGGAGTGTGGAGTGGGAAAGAGAGAATAGGGACGAGCGAAAATGAGTAAAGACCAAAATGCCGCGTTATTACCTAATGCCGATTCCCTCTTGGCTTCTTCCACGCTTCGAACCGTTGCTTGGCGGATCGTGCCGTTTATTTGCTTTCTGTATGTTCTGAACATTCTCGATCGCGCTAATGTTGGCTTTGCGCGTTTAGCGATGCAGGACGATCTTGGGCTGAGCAAAGCCGCGTTTGACCTCGGCTATGGGATGTTCTACCTCGGCTACCTTTTGTTTGAAGTGCCGAGCAATCTGCTAATGCACAGGTTTGGAGCACGGCGGTGGATCGCGAGGATCATGATCACGTGGGGACTGATCTCGGCTGCTACGATGTTCGCAACGGATATATGGACGTTTTATTCACTGCGCATCCTGCTTGGGATTGCTGAGGCTGGCTTCTTTCCAGGAATCATTCTCTATCTGACTTACTGGTTTCCGGATCGGCAGCGAGCCAAGATGACTGCCTTCTTTATGCTCGCCATTGGTTTGTCCAATGTGCTAGGGAATCCACTTTCGGGTTGGATCATGGATCACTTTGACGGCGTGAACGGTTGGCATGGTTGGCAATGGCTGTTTCTACTGGAAGGCTTACCGACATCTCTAGTCGGTATCGCTGTGCTGTTCTACTTGAAAGACTCTCCTCAGGACGCTCAATGGCTGCGCGACGATCAGCGGCGTTGGTTGGTCAACTGTCTAGCGGAAGAAGATCGTGTTCGGCGCGAGAAACATGGGCCTGATCGTTGGCAAGCGATGCTTCAGCCGCGCGTCTGGTTGCTCATCGCGATCTATTTTACAGTAGCGGTCGGTACCAACGCAGGAGGTGCTTACTTTCCGACATTGATCAAAGAGCAATACCAGGAGGCTACCAATGTGCAGATCGGATTGCTCGCCGCGCTGCCGCATTTGTGTGCGATCGTTGCCATGGCGTTGGTAGGAATTAGCTCCGACCGAACCGGAGAACGGCGTTGGCACTTGGCTGGTTCGGCCTTGGCTGCGGCGATTGGATGGGCAATGGTCGCCTGGGGGCCAACCCCGCTGATGGCAATGGCCGGGTTGTGTCTGGCACAGTCTGGTATGATGAGCATGCTACCCGTTTTCTGGACGCTACCCAGTGTATTCCTCTCCGGAGTTGCAGCAGCCGGGGGCATTGCGCTCATCAATTCCGTAGCCAACATCGGCGGCTTCTTTGGAGCTTCCATACTTGGACTCATGGGACTCTGGTCGATGGCAATCATTCTATTGGCCGGCTCGTTGTTTACATCCTTGGTGATCCGCAACACCGCTTCAACCAATCCGTCTCCCGCTTCTCAATAAGGTTTCCGATGGACTCGATGTTTTCACTTACTGGCCGAGTCGCGGTCGTTTCAGGTGCTGCGCAAGGACTCGGTCGAACCACCGCACTGGCGCTTGCCCAGCACGGAGCGGATCTTGTTTTGGTGGATCGCAATCAATCAGGTGCAGAAGCCACCGCAAGTCAAATACAGGCGCTTGGACGCAAGACGCTAGTGGTAGGAACCGATGTCTCGTCGCCTGAAGCCATCGCCGAACTGTTTCAACAGGTCGATGCTCTGTTTGGCCGAGTCGACTTTTTGGGGAATATTGCCGGCGACGGCCACCTAGCCGAGCCTGAAGAACTGACGATCACAGATCTTTGTCGCGTGTTGCAGAATCTGGTGGTAGGCCGATTTGCGATGTGCCAAGAAGCGGGCAGGCGCATGCTGGCGCAAGGCCGCGGCTCGATCATGAACATCGGTTCGCTGGCTAGCTCAACGGCGCTCGGGCGTGGACATATCGCCTACAGCATGGCGATGGGAGCCGTCATTCAAATGACTCGCGAGTTAAGTACCGAATGGAGTTATCGCGGCGTACGCGTCAATTGCGTCACACCGGCACAAGTGGTGAACCCGAGTTTAACGGCGAGAATGCAATCCGACCCAACGCTAGAGGCACGCTTTCTGAAAGGGATCCCGATAGGTCGACTCGGACAACCTCAGGACATCATGGGACTAGCAGTCTTACTCGCGTCCGATGCCTCGCAGTGGATCACCGGGGCCATCATTCCGATGGACGGTGGAAATATGGCCATGAACGCTGGTGGGACTCCAGGTCATGAAAAAAGGGGAGT
>QWPJ01000115.1 GCA_003671195.1 Planctomycetota bacterium | reverse complement strand
GCAAACAAGGAAGATGGTCGCAAGGGGCACTTCTGGGAAGATCGATTTCAAGCCCAGCGACTCATGGATATCCTGGCGATCCTTGTCTGTGTCGCTTACGTGGACCTAAACCTCATTCGAGCAGCGATGGCGTCGAGCCTTGTGGGCTCGAACTTCACATCGATTCAAGCCAGGATACTCGGCAGCCAAAACCAGATGGCTCCGAGTCTTGCGCTAGGCAAGGTGTCGATTTGCGATGTTCAGGCGACCGAGAATATCAAGGATCTCTCGAAGGCTGAGATACGCAGACGCATCGAAGCGGCCCGCAAGCAAGCCGACCCGAGGATGGTCCTCAAGGACGCGTGGATTGCAAAGCTGACGATCGATGCAAACCAATCGGTCAATCCAAACGATTCGCATTTGAGCAAGAGCGGGCTTCGAGCCAGCGACAGAGGATTCCTGGATGTAACGCTCGAGCAATACATCAAGATCCTCTACGAGTCTCTGCGATACAGACCAGGGAATGCCTCGTTGCAGGAGCCTTCGGAGGAACTGATGGAAGTCTCCAAGACCCTCGGGGTAGCCCCGGAGAACATCCGTTGGATGATTTCCGACTACAAGAGGATCTTCCGCAGGAGTTGTCGAGTAGGGAATCCCGAGTCGGTGCGTAAAGAGACCCAGCGCAGGGGTCGCAAGTGGACGAAATACAGCAGGCACTCTGAGCTTTTTTACAGCCAGAAATCGGTCGAGTTCGATGTGGAAAACGGTCGGTTCCGAAGAGCCAAGATCCGCGTGAGCACGTCGGAATCAAGCGGCAAGAGCACGGCAAGTTAGATGAGTATAAAAGCTTCTGCCTAGTGACATCCCGCCAAGCCTGTACTAGGTACGAATGGCACAAAAACAACTAACAAGTCTTTATTGGCTGACAGAACGCTGAAGCACCAGCGACTAGGGCCGTTGCGCTTGGCGGCAAGCTCAGGGGATGACGACTGTGGGATCGACGGCCAAATCTCATCTTTACTCGGCTTCTATCGTTCGTGCGACTCCCTATGGCAAGATCCGCTGGATCTGTCGTGCCGGGCACTTGTTGCTGGTGCTTGGTGTAGGGTTTCTTAGTCCTGAATCTCCGGAAATGTCCTTCTGCTAGAGCCTAAACGCCACAAACTGGCTGGCGGGCTTCGTGAGATCGCCCAACCGCTAGCATTGGTTGGCACCCATCGGAAGTGGCCTGCCGTCGGCAGCCAGTAGCCAATCGTACCTGGAATGCCATTCGTGCAGTGCCATTCGCGCCAGGCACCTTTGCAAATCGTGCCCGGATGCTAGCAAACTGCTGCCAACCCGGTGCCAGGCACCTGCCTGAGACGCAGCTAGATGCTAGCAATCGGCGGGCCGAGTACCCAGCCGTTGTGCCTGGCACCGATCAGAGGGGGCGGTTTGCTGGCTTTGGATCGGTTTTAATCAGACGGATCGGACCGACTGCTTGAACGAGCGGATGGTGCGTTCGGCGGCACTTTGGGAGTCTGGCAGCGGGAAGACTTCGGCGCTGAGAAATCCGCGGTAGCCGATTTGGCCAAGAGCGTCGATCAGCGGTTGGACCGAAAGGTGACCCGAGCCGACGGCGAGTCGATTGGTATCGGCGAAGTGAACATGCCCGATCGCAGTCCCGGCCTTGAGGATCGATTCGACCATATCGGCTTCCTCGATGTTCATGTGGAACCAGTCTGCGAGCAATTTGGTGCAGGAGAGCCCACCGATCAGTTCGGTTCCTTGGGCCAGCGTATTGCACTGGTCAGTCTCGTAGCGATTCAGGGGTTCGTAGAGGATCTGACCCCCGATCGCTTTGGCTTGGGCGTCGAGTCGCTCGAGCCCCTCTCGCAGGAACTCCTTGGCCTGATTCTTGCTCACCCCCGGTCCCGATCGTCCTTGCATCGAGCCGATGATCATCGGAGCCCCCAGTTGCGTGGCCACGACGAGCATGGAGGTTAGGAATTCCATGGCACGAGTTCGGACTTGTGGATCGGCGTCGGCCAGCGAGAGTTTGTGCTTTAGCCAACCGGCCCCTGTCCCGACGGCGGCGATTTCCAAGCCGATTTGCCGGGCAAGCGTCCTGGCGTCGACGGTTTGGAAGTAATCTGGGCTCGGTGGGAAGATTTCGATCGCGTCGAAACCAATAACTTTGGCCGATCGCATGCTTTCCTCAAGCGAACCCCAGTAAACAAACGGTCCGCCCTGGGCTTCGGGGACGGCTGAGAACGTGATTGAGGATTTAATTGCGGTTTCGTTCATCAATTCTTAGCAGTATCTTCATATTGGTTGGCTGGTCCATTCGTCGGGCTTGAACGAAAATCTCCCCCGACGCGTCGGAACTGGTTATCTTCAAGAGGATACTGGATTCGGAGCTTGGAACAAAGAGAATTATTCGTGATTGGTCGCACAGGACGGTTTGATTTTGGCTGCAAGAGCCGGAGTCGAAAGCCGAGGAGAAAGACGATGCAAAAGACGTTTGGATTCGGGTTGCTCAAGTCCACCGAAAGGTTCGTTTTCGTGGGGGCAATGGTCTGCTTGGCAGCTTGGTTTCTGAGCTTAGAGGCGCTCGGGCAGTTGGCTGTCGATCCTGCATTGAAGCCTTATCGCTCGGTCCCGGGTGTATCGGGGCAGCTCAAGAGTGTAGGATCCGATTCGATGAATCCGCTGATGTTGCTTTGGACGGAGAAGTTCAAGGGTTACTACAAGGGTGTACGGACCGAGGTCGAGGGTCAAGGTTCATCGAAAGCGATGCCTGCGTTGATCGAGGGAGCCTCAAGTTTTGGTCCCATGAGTCGCGACGCCAAGAGCAATGAAATCGCGGATTTCGAGAAGAAGTTTGGCTATAAGCCGATGATGATTCCTACGGCGATCGATTTGCTGGCCGTCTATGTACATCGAGACAATCCGCTTAGCGAGATATCGTTGCCTCAGCTCGATTCGATCTTTTCGAGCACCCGCAAGCTCGGTGGCGATCCGATCGATCAGTGGGGAGATTTGGGTTTAACCGGCAAGTACGAAACGGCCAATGTCGCGATGTTCGGAAGAAACGCAGCCTCGGGGACTTACGGTTTCTTCAAAGAAAAAGTGCTGGGCAATGGCGACTACGGCGATTTGGTCAATGAGCAGCCGGGCAGCACAGCGGTGATTCAGTCTGTCGGTGAGAATCCCTTTGCGATCGGCTACAGCGGTGTAGGGTTTAAGACGGCTTCGGTCAAAACGCTCTCGTTGGCGACCAAGCCGGGTCAGAAGGCCTTTGCGCCGACGGCCGAGCATGCATACAGCGGCGATTACCCGCTGGCAAGGTATTTGTATTTGGCGATCAATCACAAGCCTGGTAGCAAGCTCGATCCGGTACGACGGGAGTTTTTGAGGTTCATATTCAGCCAGGAGGGTCAAGAGTTGGTGATTAAGGAGGGGTCATTTCCCGTCGATGCGCCTACAGCAGCCAAGGCTTTGAAGTTGCTGGGCATCGACCCTTAGGAACTGTTCTTTAACGATAGTTTGGCGGACATCATCAGCACTCCATCCGAAGGCGAGCAAGTGGAATTGAGTCGACGCGTGCATCGTCGCGATCGCTCTTCGCGTCCAGGAGTCTATTGGACGGATCGGATTGCCAAAGCGGTCATCACCATCGGTGGTATCGGAACGATCATCGTGGTCCTGTTGGTGGTCTTGGTGCTGTTGGCGAATGTGATTCCTTTGTTTGGCAAAAGCGAGTTGGCATTCGATCGCGAGGTCCGGTTTTCCTCGGTCGAGGGGCAGACTGTCGTTTCCGGTGAAAGCCAGGCGCTTGCTTTTGGAACCGACGAGTATTCCGAGTTGGTTTGGATTGTGCGTCCGGATCAGAGTTTGGATGTTTACAGTTTGGCTGACGGCACGCATCTTGAAAGGATCGTCCCACCTGAGCAGGTTGGGTCTGGGAAAGCGATTCGAGCTTCGGTGGCCAAGTTGGACGATCAGCATCGATCGGTGCTTTTGGGGCTTGAGGATGGCTCGGTGCGAGCGATTCTATGGGCGGTCGAAGTGGGATATTCGTCGATATCGGACCTCGATGGGGAGCTTGCAGGCGCGTTGGGTTCAAGCTCTCAGGAATCTGCATTCGTGCGCGATCGGACTGTCTATCGCATCACATCGCCGGGTTTGGTTCGCAAGGTCAAGTTTGCCGATGCACAGTACTTGGACCCGATTGCCGTTCACACCAAGCCCATCGAGAGGATCGATTGGGTCTGGACTTCTGACGGATCGCTTTTTGCTTCGTCCCAAAAGGGGACCTGGGCTACTTGCAGTGCGGGTCAAATCGCCGTTGGGCAAATCGAAAGGCAGCTTGGTGGTTTGGGGGGCAAGCCCAAGCAGAGTGTGGAGATATGGCGAGCCGAATCCGGTGGGCTAGGCGAGGATTCGTCGGTCGCTATGAGTCCCGTGGGTTTGATGATTGGCGGATTGGAAGACTCGGTGCAAAGTGTCGATTCGAGTGGCAAGGTGGTTCGCTGGGAGCTTGGAGCCAACGGCGTTCTGACCCCGATCGATCGGTACACGACTCATACGGCGCAGTGGAGTGCACTGTCGGCCAGTGAGCCGCTGCTTGGGCGTTCGACATGGATGTTAGGAAGCCAGGGAGGTGAGATCGAGGCGGTGTCATTGACGACGAGCGATTCGGGTAGGGATTTGCGAACGATCCATCGCATCTTGTGTTCCAACGCTGCGATCCAATCGATCGCATCGTCTCCGACGCATCGACTCGTTGCGGTGGCCGACAAGGTGGGTGGATTGAAGATCGTGCATGTGACCTCGGAGCGTCTGCTAGCTCAGTTGGATCCCATCGAATTGGGTGATGAGTATCGAATGCAGTTTACGCGTTCTGGCAGGGAGTTGCTCGTATGTAGCGACGAAGGATTCAAGCGGTTTTGGGTGCGGGGAGATTATCCGGAGGCATCGTTTGCGAGTTTCTTTACGCCTCAGTGGTACGAGGGTTACCCCGAGCCGAGTTATGTCTGGCAGAGCAGTACTGGTAGTTCGCAGGGGGAGCCCAAATTGAGTTTGATCCCGTTGATATTCGGGACGCTCAAGGCGACGTTTTATTCGATGCTTATCGCCGCTCCGATCGCGATTTTAGCGGCGATCTTTGGAAGTGAGTTCCTGAGCAATACTTGGAGGTCGCGATTTAAGCCATTGATTGAGCTCATGGCCAGCGTACCGAGTGTTGTTCTGGGGTTTATCGGAGCGATGGTTTTGGCGCCGATCATGCGGGATTCGCTTTTTGTGGTGTTGTTATCGGTCGGGATGATTTTGTTTTTCTTTGTGTTGGCGGCTCACCTATGGATTTTGATCCCGACCGAGCGATCGATTCCATGGCGAAGGTACCGACTGCCGTTGATTTTCATGATTCCACCGCTTGCGATCCTCGTAGCGGTTTGGGTCTCGGGTCCTTTGGAGGGTTGGCTTTTTGGTTCCTCGATGCAATCATGGCTTAGCGATCCGCAGCAATCGAGTTGGCCAGGTTGGTTTCTGTTGATGATTCCGCTGTCGGTCGTGGGGGTTGTTTGGCTCTTTTCTGGACCCATGGCTGGGGCACTCGATTGGGTATCGCGACGGACGGGATTCGAAGGTCGCGCCGTGTGGCAGACGTTGCTATTTTTTGTCGCCTCGCTTTCCGTGTTATTCCTGGCGTTTCTTATCGCCACGTTGTTTACCGGATTCGATTGGGATGCGAGGCGTGGATTGCTCGGTGCGTATCAAGAGCGCAACGCCCTGCTGGTGGGCGGCATATTGGGTTTTGCGATCATCCCGTTGGTTTACACATTGGCAGACGATGCCTTGCAATCGGTTCCACAGCATTTGCGGAGCGCCTCGTTGGGGTGCGGTGCGACGGTCTGGCAGACGACGATTCGGGTGGTGGTACCGACGGCGATGAGTGGATTGTTTAGCGCGTTGATGATCGGATTTGGGCGTGCGATAGGAGAGACGATGGTGGTCCTCATGGCGGCGGGCAATACCCCGCTGATGGACTGGAACCCGTTCAATGGGTACCGCACTTTATCGGCGACGCTTGCCACGGAGTTGCCTGAGGCGGCCCGGGGTTCGACCCATTACCACACGCTATTTCTAGCGGCCCTGTTGTTGTTTATATTCACTCTTGTTGCGAACACTTGTGCGGAGTGGGTTCGGATGCGGTTTCGCAAGCGGGCTTACCAACTATGATTCGATCGAGCATTCGACGTTCTGCGCGCTCGCAAATTGCAGCTCAGGGCGAGCCCATGGTGTGGCTCTCCGGGGGGATGTTTGCGATTGCGTGTTTGATGATTGTTTCGCTGCTTGCCTTTGTGCTTTGGCAGGGGCTCTGGACACTCTGGCCGCGAACTTATTCGATTTATGGTCGAAAAGACGGCACGCTCGTCGGTGGTGAGCTTTACGCGAAAGCGTCGCTTGAGGGCCAGGATACGCTTTATTTACGGACTGGAAATTATGATGTTTCCAATCAGCATTTCGCTTATGTCTCGAGCTCTGAGTTGGTCGAGCAATCCGGTTGGCTCGCGCCGGATTTATGGTTGGTCGAGCGCAAGGAGTGGGGGAATCTGTACGGTTTTCCCAAGCAGCTTTCGTGGTCCCAAGCGGATCCGGAGGATTTTGTTCGAGTGGTTCACGAGGGGATGCGTCAGACGGCAAAGATCGATCGGGAGTTGGGGGAAGCCAAGAACGAGCTTAAGCGGATCGACCAGCATATCGCTGAGGCGCGATTGGGGATCCGGCGTGTGGAGCTTGCAGAGAAGATCGATCTTCAACGAGCTGCAGAAACAGGATCGCTCGAGGGTTTGAGTCCGTCGGCCCGTGATGCGGTTTCGAATCTTGGGCTGCGAAACCGGCAGGCTGATGAGACGATGGTGGAGATCAACGATCGGATCGCTGGGCTTGAAGCTCAGCGCGCCGAGCGGACCGTGGTTTTTGAACTCCCGATCCTCGATCCGCTCGGTACGATCACGGCTGACTGGGCGGACTTGAGGGCTGGTCGTCTGAGGGATCCGACTGGGTTGGCCGAACTTCTCGGTGCGGCCAAGGATTCATCGGGACTTTCATTCAGCGCAGAGCCGATGGGCGATGGCGGACTGAGCGAGCCAGGGGTGGAAGACCAGCGGCTTGTGTGCAAGGTGACGATTCCGGGAGAGCCGACAAGGCGATTGATGATCCGTCGGTTGGAGGATGGTCGAGTTTCGGTTGAAGCGTTTCGGGAGCATTCGATACTGTTGGCGGATATGGTGCGGTTTTTCCCTACCAACCGTTTGGGGATTTTCCAGAGGCTTGGGGTCTATGCGAGTCGATGGTGGGAGTTTTTGTCGGGGGACCCACGAGAGGCGGGAATGGAGGGGGGCTTTTTCCCGGCGATATGGGGAACGGTGGTCATGACGATTGTCATGTCGTTGGCGGTAATGCCTTTTGGCGTATTGGCGGCGTTGTATATGCGGGAGTATGCCAAGAGCGGTTGGTTGTTGAGTGTCATACGCATCAGCATCAACAATTTGGCGGGGGTTCCGAGCATTGTCTACGGAGTGTTTGGATTGTCTTTTTTTTGTTACATCGTTGGTGGTTATATCGATGGAGGGCCGATCAAGGCGGGATTCGAGCCTTGGCCGAGTGCCGCTTGGTTTTCGGCTCTGGGTGGATTGGCGATTGTAGGTTTGATTGCTTTTGCCGTATCGATCTTTTCGGGGCAAGCAGAGGCTCGTCGTTCCCCGTTGCGAACGGTGCTTAGCTGGTCGGCAGGCTTGCTTTGGCTTTTGACGCTTGGGCTGATCGTATGGTTGTTGGTCAAGTCGCCTCATTTTCATGGTTTTTACGAAGCGCAGTTGCCCAATCCGACGTTTGGCAAGGGGTGTCTTTTGTGGGCCGCGTTGACCTTGTCGCTTTTGACATTGCCGGTGGTGATTGTGGCGACCGAGGAGGCATTGTCAGCGGTTCCGAATTCGCTTCGCGAGGGTTCGTATGCTTGCGGGGCTGGCAAGTGGCAGACGATCCATCGGATTGTTTTGCCGTATGCAAGGCCTGGGATCATCACCGGATTTATTTTGGCGATGGCCAGGGGGGCAGGGGAGGTCGCACCGATGATGCTCGTCGGTGCGATCCCATTGGCCACCGAGTTGCCGCTCGATGGTGAGTTTCCGTTTTTGCATGGATCGCGATCGTTTATGCATTTGGGTTTTCAGATTTATTCGTTGGGTTTTCAGAGCCAGAACAGCGAAGCGGCCAAGCCGATGGTTTTCACCGCGACATTGTTGTTGCTTTCGATCGTGACGGTACTGAATCAAACGGCGATCTGGCTTAGAGCTAGTTTGCGCAAGCGGTTTCAATCGAGCCAATTCTAGAAAGTGCATCATGAATAGACTCAAAGCGATCGCTGATGGTCAAACGTTCGAATCGGTGATTCATCAAGAGGTACTCGATCGCGATCCGGTCGTATCGATCCGCGACTTCAGTTTGTTCTACAACCGTAAGCAAGCCTTGTACAACATCACCATGCCGGTGGCCAAAGGGATGGTAACGGCGTTGGTCGGTCCGAGTGGTTGTGGCAAGTCGACGTTGTTGCGCAGCGTCAACCGGATGAATGACTTGATCGAGTCGGTGCGTATTGAGGGGGATATGGTTCTCAATGGCGAGTCGATTTTTGCCCCCTCGGTGGATGTCATCGCGTTACGCAAACGGATGGGGATGGTATTTCAGAAGCCGAATCCATTTCCCATGAGCATCTTCGAGAATGTTGTATATCCGCTGAGGATTGACGGAGAGCGGGACAAGACCATTTTGATGCAGGTCTGTGAGCAGTCGCTTCGTGGAGCTGCGTTATGGGAGGAGGTCAAGGACCGGCTCAGTGAATCGGGGTTGAGTCTCTCGGGGGGGCAGCAGCAGCGGTTGTGCATCGCCAGGGCGATTGCCAGCGACCCTGAGGTTTTGTTGCTCGATGAGCCTTGTTCGGCGCTCGATCCGATCGCTACGGGTAAAATCGAGGACTTGATCGATCGATTGCGGGGAGAGTACTCGATTTTGATCGTCACGCACAACATGCAGCAAGCCTCGCGAATCAGCGATCACACCGCCTTTATGTATCTCGGTAGGCTTGTCGAGATGGCCGAAACCTCGACGATTTTTACTAGGCCGAGGCTCAGCGAGACCGAGGATTACGTCACCGGGCGGTTCGGCTAGGTTCGAGTGCGGTTTGGCTAGCCCGCTGCGTTGCAACCTAGATCGATTCGTGGTAGAACCGAAAGGAACATTCTGTCGATCGTTCGGTTCGATTCATGTATCCTTAGAGACCTTTGCCATCGTCTTATGAGTTCCCCACTGTCGGTGCCCGATTCAGGTTTAGTCAAGACGGTATGCGGAGTTCAGTCGCATGTCGATTTCGGCGACACTGCGTCGAATCTGCGTCGGATTCTTGATTGGTTGGATCACGAGCATGTCAAAGGGGCCGACTTGGTGGTCTTTCCTGAGTGCATGCTGAGCGGTTACTGTTTTTCCGGTCTCGACGAGGCGTTAGCTTCGGCACAGTCGATACCGGGTCCGGCAACGGATGCGGTCGCGGAGGTTTGCTTGGCCAAGAATCTGCATGTGGTCTTTGGACTTCTGGAGCTTGGTCCGCAGGGTACGGTTTACAATAGTTGTGTGCTCGTCGGCCCCAAGGGGCTCGTGGCGACTTATCGCAAGGTGCATTTGCCGTACTTGGGGGTGGATCGTTTCACCACGCAAGGAGAGGGGCTTTATCGAGCGGTGCAGGCCGATGAAATGCGGATCGGCATGCATATCTGTTACGACGGTTCGTTCCCTGAGTCCTCGCGATGTTTGGCTCTCGATGGAGCGGACTTGCTGGTACTCCCGACGAACTGGCCACCTGGAGCCGATACCTTTGCGAAGTACCTTCCTAATGCAAGAGCGTTGGAAAACAATGTCTACTTCATGAGTGTCAATCGGGTCGGAACCGAGCGTGGTTTTCGCTTCATCGGAAACAGTCGCATTTGCGATCCGAATGGCAATCCGATTGCCGATGCGCCGCATGAGAACGAGCAAGTGCTGCGTGCGACGATCGACTGCGCCAAGGCTCGCAACAAGCGTTTGGTTCGCGTTCCGAAGGAGCATGTGATAGATCGCTGGGCCGATCGTCGACCGGCTTATTACGGGTCGATTTCCCAGGAGCACCACCTGGAGCGCAAGATCGATTGAGGCATTCGATGAAAGGCAGGATCTAGATGAGCAATTCAGAGGGATCAGCACCTACATACCAAACCATGCGAGGTCGAGATTTTCCGACGCTCAGGCAGTTTACGGTCTTTTTGGAGAACCGAGTCGGTCAGTTGCTCGAAGTGGTTCGTCGGCTTGAGATATCGGGGAATCGGATCGTTGGTTTTTCGATCAATGATTCCTCGGATTGCGCGTTGGTACGATTCGTTTTACGGAATCCAGAAACGGGTCGAGAGACTTTTGAGCGGGCGGGATTATCGGTTTTTGAGAGCGATTGTATTGGGGTGGAGTTGCCCGAATCGGGTCAGCCGTTTGAGGAGATCTGCATGGCTTTGCTTCAAGCCGAGATCAACATTGTCAGGGCTTTTCCGCTTTTGGGAGTCCTTTCGGGGGGGGCTGCGGTCGTCATTTCGGTCGACAACACCGAAGCGGCTCTTGAGACTTTGTCACAAAAGGGGCTGCGCCTTTTGCACGAATCGGACTTGCAGGATGCGCAGGACGGCTGAGTCGTTTGCATTGGGGAGTTTTGGACAAAGGGTAGCCGAGGAGTTCGGACGAGGGGTGGATTTTTGTTCCCAGGTTTGCCGTTTAAGGGCTGAGCGATAAGAATCGGTTGGCCGTCATCTCGGGTAGGGTCGTCCGCTCGGGCGGGTTGGGAACATTGAGCCTCGCGAGCTTAGCGATGTGCTTGGACACTTCGATTTTGGGTTGAGAATACGATGCGGAATCTTTCGTCCCGTAAGGGTTTTACCCTGGTCGAGCTATTGGTGGTAATCGCCATCATTGGGGTGTTGGTTGGGTTGCTCTTGCCGGCGGTTCAAGCCGCTCGGGAGGCGGCCCGTCGGATGTCGTGTTCGAACAATCTCAAGCAAATCGGCTTGGCGATGATGAACTACGAGGCGGCGATCAAGCGGATACCGCCTAGCGCGTGCATCGATCCGAGAGTCAGCACGAATACTTCATGGGGCATTCACGGGCGGCTTTTGCCTTATTTGGAGCAAGACACTTTAGCGCGACAAGTGGACTTGAGTGTCAACTGGAGTGCCTACCCGATTCTCAATTACTACCGAGTCCCGACGTATGTTTGCCCTTCGGACCCTCGGGGTGATATTCCACGCGACACGGCGGCCACGGGGAGTGCGCATCGGATGTTTCTTTACCCGACGACCTATGGGTTTAATCTCGGAACTTGGTTTGTCTACGATCCGAACGCGAATATGGGTGGGGATGGAGTGACGTATCCGAATTCGACGCTCAAGCTTGCTTCGGTGACCGACGGATTGAGCAGAACGCTTTGGGCGAGCGAAGTGCATGCTTGGCAGGCTTACACTCGCAACGCTGGTCCGCCGACGACGGGGATGCCCAGGACGATTGCCGAGGTGGCTACGATTGCCGATTCGGGCCGCAAGGATCGACTTTTTCCGGATGGAACAGGTACGGGGCGATGCGAGTGGACCAATGGGCATGCGCATCACAGTGGATTCACTGTGACACTAGGGCCCAACACGGTGGTTCCCTATTTGTACAATGGAGTGATGTACAACATCGATTACAACTCGCAGGCTGAGGGATCGAGTTCGACGCGGCCTAGTTACGCGGTTCTGACGTCGCGGAGTTGGCACGGCGGTTTGGTCCATTCCTGCATGATGGATGGGAGCGTACAGTTGATTCAGAACAATATTGATGTGCAGATTTGGCAAGCTTTGGGGACGCGTGCTAGGTCTGACCGTTCGGACATCGACTAAGAATCTCGATGTTTTTTGACGCTAGCCGATCGACCGTGGTTACCAATGCCGCCGGAGACCACGATTCTAAAGGTTAACAACGCACCGGCGGCGGCTTTGGTGCACCACTTTGGTACGTGCGTTTTCGTCGTACTCGTACTCAGTCCGCCGCGGCGGACGGTACTCGTACTCGTACTCGAATCGATCCAGTATAGCAATCCGACCTATTGGTCCGAAAGTTACCGCGAACCGCCTCGATCAACGATCGGCATCGCTGCAGTTCTAACAGCCATCGAGTACGAGTACCGTTTCACTGAGTACCGCTTCGCTGAGTACGAGTACGACGAAATCCGATGCGAGGCACGATCATCAATTAGCTTGCGTCAGGTTCGTCTTTGGAGCGGACTTTGCGCATCCAGACGCTGTTGCCTTTGGAGTTGTATTGGGCTTGGCTCATGAGTTCGCGGATCAGCAGCACACCGCGTCCCCGGGGTTGATCGAGGCGATCCTCTTCGGTTGGATCGGCGACATTTTCGTGGTCGAACCCATCGCCTTGGTCGGTAACGGTCATTTCGGCGGAGTCATGGTTGACGAGAAACACGACGTGGACTTCTTTGGCCGGGTTTTTTTTGTTGCCGTGTTCGATTGCGTTGACGACGGCTTCTTCGATGGCCATTTGGATGTGGAATACATCTCGACCTTCCCAGCCGGCCGCCTCGAGGGCGCTCATCAATTCCTCGATCGATGCGTGCCCTGCATCCAATTCACTCGGGATGACTTTATCGCATTTCCACATTGGGGTAGGGACATTCATCAGCAATGGTCCTGGGTCAGGGGGCCAGACCTAGAGTTTGAAGGCTGCCAGTCCGGTGGCTTCGTCCTTTCGGATGTCGAACACGCGATCGAGTCGCGTGATTTTGAAGACTTCGCCGATCTCGGGGCGTAGGCAGCAGAGTTTGAGTTGCCCGGCGGCGTCTTTGACTTTTTTGTTCAGGGAGATCAGTTTATTCAGCGCGGCGCTGGACATGAACTCGACGGAGTCGAAGTTCAGCAAAAGCATGTTTTTCTTCTCATTGAGGACCAATCCGGTCAGTTCATCACCGAGACTTTCGATGGTTCCGGAGTCCACGATTTTTTTATCGACGAAGTGGACGACGTGAACGCCGCCATTGTCCATCACATTGATACGCCGGTAAGTGGCCATCGAGCAACCTTCGCTAAAACAAAAATTCGGAAAGGAAATTAAGGACGCTTAGAGCAAGGAATAAGGGTAAACCAAGCCCCGCGTTGGGGCAATTGATTTTTGCAGATTCCAGCGGTGGTTTTTTGAGGGTTTTTTTCGCCCTGAGGTTCCTTGAAATCGGAAAAACGCGTGGCGATTCGAAAGTGCCGAAGGGTACGGTTTTCGGCGATCAGATTTTCGGAAGGGAATAGCCCAGGCAGATACCGGCTAGGATCGCTGAGATCCAGAAGATCGCGACGGTCGACCCGAGTTTGCGGCTCTTCATGCGGGAAAACATGTAGTAGAAGACGTAGACGACCGTCAGGGTGCACAGCAAGCCTTGTTGGATTGACTCTTTGAACGCTGTAGCTTGGATAGCAAAAAGGGAGAAAAGACCGACAAGGCAGGCTGCGCCTCCGACGGAAAAGGCGAGGACGGGTCCGATGGAGGCCGATTGGAACTTGGCGAGGATTGGAACGGAGGAGACTTTGCCGGATGTGTTGGCGTCCATTTTCAGGAGGATTGACGACATCATGAAGAGGACACCGAGGATGATCGCGAGCATCATCCACCAGGGCATCCCGGCCTTGAGGAGTCTTTTTTCGGTTTCGACTTCGCGGGCCATCATATCGGCTGCTTCGGCGAGTCGTTTATTTCCGAACTCCTTGGTTTCGACCTCGAAGCCTTCGATTTTGCTTCCGGCTTGGAGGTTGAAGCCACAGCCGACGCAGATGGCCGATCCGGTCGGCAGGGGTCGATCGCAGGCTGGGCAGAAGATGCCTTCGCGTTTTTTCAGGCCGGCCG
Source organism: Planctomycetota bacterium (assembly GCA_003671195.1). Classification (GTDB taxonomy): domain Bacteria; phylum Planctomycetota; class Planctomycetia; order Pirellulales; family Pirellulaceae; genus JBKCUI01. The sequence continues at coordinate 19,812 of QWPJ01000115.1, read as the reverse complement.
AGTCTAGGAGCACCGACATGGCGTCTTGTCCGACCGGTGAGGTTGAGGCTTTCGGTGCGATTGGGGCTTTTGGTGGCGTTGTCGATTTCGGGGCGGCGGGTTTTGCTGCCGGGGAATTAGGTGCCGGGGAATTAGGTGCCGCAACGGGGATGACCTTTTGGCACTTTGGGCATTTGACCTGTTTTCCGGCCATGGTATCGGGGACGTTTAGAGCCACCCCGCATTGGCAATTCACACGCAAAGGCATTCGCGCAACCCTTATGGCGAGTCAACGAGACCAGACTGGAGAAACCGGCAAGTGTTTTTGTATGGCAAGTAACCCGCCGAGGAGTATTTTGCATCAGGGGCCAAACAAAACAATGGGCAAAAGTATCCTAAGGGCCGATTTTCAACCCAGAAAAAGGGTTCCGTGGCTTCCTGGCACGCAAGTTGCTGTTCTTCCTACAAAACCGTTCTTGTATGCCTTTTTGGCGTATTCCAACCGTCGTATGTTTAGTCCACGGAGTGTTAGTAGATGGCTGCATCTAAAGAGAAGAGCAAGGTCAAGTTGGTTCCGCTGGGGGACCGGATCGTGGTTCAGCGTCAAGAATCTCAGGAGAAAACTGTAGGTGGCATTTACCTGCCTGACAGTGCCAAGGATCGACCGACTCGGGGCAAGATCATCAGCGTCGGTGACGGGCGCGTTTTGGAGAACGGGAATCGATCGCAACTGCAAGTCAAAGTTGGCGATCACGTTCTGTTTACCAGTTATGCTGGCGAGTCGATCGAAGTCGACGGCGAAGAATACTTACTCATGAACGAATCCGAAGTCCTGGCGGTCCTGGGTTAATTCCCCGGTTCGCTGAGCTTGGTCGTTTCCATTTTACCATCCAACATTTCCTTTCGTCTTGAGGACCTCTCGGGTGTACTGGGTACTTCCCGGTGCGTCGAGATCCTTGAAAAACGGCGAAGAATTTCACCAGGAGCAATCTCACACCATGGCAAAAATCATTGCGTTCGATCAAGAGGCCCGTGAAGCGATCCGACGTGGCGTCGGCAAGCTTGCACGCGCCGTCAAAGTCACTTTGGGGCCTCGCGGCCGCAACGTCATTCTGCAAAAGTCGTTCGGTAGTCCAACGGTCACCAAGGACGGTGTGACGGTCGCTAAGGAAATCGACCTTGAAGATGTCTACGAGAACATGGGCGCTCGGATGGTCCGCGAAGTGGCTTCCAAAACCAGCGATGTCGCTGGCGACGGAACGACCACCGCGACGGTCATGGCCGAAGCGATCTTCAACGAAGGTCTCAAGGCAGTTGTCGCCGGGGTCAATCCGATCCAAATGAAGGCTGGTATCGAGCATGCGGTTTCGGATATCACCGACAAGCTCAAGAAGATGTCGATCAAGATCAAGGACAAGGCCGAGATGGCCAACGTCGCTTCGATCGCAGCGAACAACGACCGAGCGATCGGCAACTTGCTTGCTGACGCTATGGAACGCGTTGGTAAGGACGGTGTCGTTACCGTCGACGAAGGCAAGAGTCTTCACGATGAACTCGAGTTCGTCGAAGGGATGCAGTTCGATCGCGGATACCTGTCCCCATACTTTGTTACCGACCCGACGACCATGGAATGCGTTCTAGAAGACGCCTACATTTTGGTCTTCGAAAAGAAGGTTGGAAACATCAAGGAGATCGTTCCGGTTCTCGAGCAAGTCGTCCAGCAAAGCAAGCCGCTTTTGATTATCGCTGAGGACGTAGAAGGGGAAGCTTTGGCCACGTTGGTTATCAACCGACTCCGAGGAACCTTGCACGTCGCTGCCGTCAAGGCTCCAGGCTACGGCGATCGCCGCAAGGCGATGATGGAAGACATCGGGATTCTCACGGGTGCCGTACCGGTCTTCGAAGCCCTTGGCAAGAAGCTCGATGCACTGACCCTTTCGGACCTTGGTCGTGCCAAGAAGGTCATTATCGACAAAGACAACACGACGATCATCGAGGGTGCTGGCAAGGCCGGTGAGATCAAGGCTCGAATCGACCAAATCCGTCGCGAGATCGAGAACACCTCGAGCGATTACGACCGCGAGAAGCTCGAAGAGCGACTTGCGAAGCTCGCCGGTGGTGTTGCCAAGGTCAATGTCGGAGCTGCGACTGAAAGCGAAATGAAGGAAAAGAAGGCTCGCGTCGAAGACGCATTGCATGCGACGCGCGCTGCGATTGAAGAAGGCATTCTTCCTGGTGGCGGTGTTGCACTGCTGAGAGCTTCGACCCAAGTAACCCCTTCGGAATCGCTCTCGCAAGATGAGCTGACCGGCTACAACATCGTCCTTCGCGCTTGCCGCGCACCTTTGACAATGATCTCGGCCAACGCCGGGCAAGACGGTGGTATCGTCTGCTCGAAGGTCGCTGAGGCCAAGGGCAATATCGGCTACAACGCCCTGACGAACGTCTACGAAGACTTGGTCAAGGCCGGTGTGATCGATCCGACCAAGGTGACTCGCACCGCCTTGGCCAACGCCGCATCGGTTTCGGTCTTGTTGCTCACTAGCGATGCTCTGATCGCCGAGAAGCCCAAGGATGACAAGAAGGGTGGTCATTCCCACGACCACGACATGTACTAAGCGACCGTAGCTTACGGGCATGAACGTTGATCCAACAAAAAGAGCTCGGCACTTGCCGGGCTCTTTTTGTTGATCGACGGACTGGAATTGGTGTATCCTTGTGCACTGAGCACGAGCACGGCGTTGCGAACCCGGAACGAACCAATACCCTCACCTAAAACTTCCGAAGAAGCGTTCTGTCTACCGCCCATGAAAATCTGGATCGATGCCGATGCGGCTCCACGCGAAGCCAAAGAGCTTGTCTTTCGGGCTTCGAAGCGTTTGGAAATCGAAGTGACGCTCGTGGCCAACCAATCGATTTGGCTTCCCCCATCGAGCCGGCTGATCCACGGAGTGACGGTGCGAGACGGCGCGAATGTCGCCGACCAATACATCGTCGAGCATTCCCGTGCTGGTGATATAGCGATCACGGCCGACATTCCGCTCGCTGCGCAATTGGTTGCCAAAGAGGTGTTTGTCTTGGATCCTCGGGGTGAGGTTTACGACGATCGCAACATTGGACCTCGCTTGGCATCGCGTGATTTTCTCGATTCGGCACGCAGTGCCGGCATGGAGCTCACCGGCGGCCCGAAGCCTTACGGGGCTCGCGATCGGTCTGAATTTGCCCAATCGCTCGACCGGATCTTGACCCGGGCGATCAAGCTGCGGGATAAGGCGATTAAGAAAAGCGAATCGAAGCCCGAGAGTTTTGAGCTGTAAGGCTTGCTGCGTTGAAGCTAGGCGAGCCAAGGTGGAAGTACACCTGCGGCGGGCAGTTCGATCCACTGGACCTTCTTGATCCCATCGATCGAGCTGAGTTCCTCAAGTGCGATCTGAGGGGGACGTGAGTCGAGGTTCAGGACACCGATGGCGAGTCCTCCTTGCTGTTGCTGGACACGGCCGACGGACATTTGGCCGATATTGACCCCGTGCTTGCCGAAGACGGTCCCGACTTTACCGATGATCCCTGGCATATCGTCGTGGGTGAAGAAAAGCATGTGTCCATCGAGGTAGGCTTCCATGCGATAATCGTCGATCGAGACGAGTCTGGGCATGCTGTTGCCGAAAACGGTCACTCCGGCTCGTACGGTATGCTCACCGCCGAGTACCTCAGCGGTGACCGAGGAGCTGAATGCTCCTAGATCACGGTTGCGTTTCTCGATCAGATCGATGCCCCGTTCCTTGAAGAGCAGTTCTGCATTGATGATATTGACGTCATCGGCCATAGCCCGTTGCAGGAGTCCGGCGCAAAAGGCGGATGTCAGGAGTTTGGTGTCTTTATCGGCGACCTCGCCTCGGTAGTGCAATTCGCAGGCGCTGACTGTGCCGGAGTGCCATTGGGCCATGAGCAAACCCAACCGGTAGGTTGCATCGAGGTATCCGCGTAAGCCTTCGAGCATTTTCGGGTCGAGCGAGGCGACGTTGACTGCATGGCGAATTTCGCCGGTGTTGAAGAAGTTCATCAGGAGCTGGATCCCTTCGATCGCAACTTGGGTCTGAGCCTCTTCGGTGCTCGCACCTAGGTGTGGGGTGCAAACGACGCCGGGCATTCCGAACAGGGGGCTGTTGGTGCATGGTTCTTCTTCGAAGACGTCCAGGGCGACCCCTGCGATGATTCCGCGTTTGAGTCCTTCGACCAGGGCGGCTTCTTCGTAGATACCTCCCCGGGCGCAGTTGACCAATCGGACTCCAGGTTTGAGGAGTTCGAGTTGTTTCATTCCGATGAGGTATTTGGTTTCCTCGGTCAGGGGTGTGTGGACCGTCAGGTAATCGACTTTGGGGAGCATTTCGGCGACGGTTTGAACTTTTTCGATGCGCAGTTTGGCGGCTTGTTCGTCTGAGAGGAACGGATCGAAGGCGATGACGCGCATGCCGAAGGCTTGGCCTCGGAGTGCGACTTCGCGTCCGATGCGTCCGAAGCCGATAACGCCTAAGACTTTGTCTGCCAATTGGGCGCCCATGAACAGCTTGCGGTCCCATTTTCCGCAGCATAGGGATTGGTAAGCCGGGGCGATCGAACGCGAGAGTGCGAGCATCAGAGCGAAGGCGTGTTCGGCGGTGCTCAGGGTATTTCCGGCGGGGGTATTCATCACGACGATGCCTTGGCGGGTCGCGGCATTTTTATCGATGTTGTCGGTTCCTACGCCGGCTCGAACGATCGCTTTGAGCTTGCGGTTGCCTTCGAGCGACTCGGCGGTGATTTTCACCCCGCTGCGAACAATCGCTCCATCGAAAAGGGCTAGGGATTCTTTGAGCTCTTGGCCTTTGAGTCCATGGATTTCTTTGTATTCAAAGTTCGAATCTCCACGGAGCAGTTCGAGGCCTTCAGGAGCGATCGGATCCAATACCAAAATGCGGGTCTTCATTACGTTTTTCGATCTTGTGGACTTGGAGTTCAAGCGTGTTTTGTGGCGAATAGGTCCATGAGTTGTACAAGGAGTTTGACCCCCTCGATTGGCATGGCATTGTAGATGCTGGCCCGAATGCCGCCGACGCTGCGGTGCCCTTTCAAGGAGTCCAAGTTGAGTTTTTTGGCCTCGGCCAAGAACGCCGTTTCGAGTTCTTCGGTCGGTAGTTTAAAGGTCGCATTCATCAGCGAACGGTCTTCGAGCCTCGCGTGGCCTTGGTACATCCCCGGATGGCGATCCATCGCATCGTAGAGCAGTTGCGCTTTGTCCTGATTGCGACGGTGCATCGCATCGAGGCCGCCGACGCTCTCCTCGAGCCACTGGGCGACGAGTCCCATGACGTAGATCCCAAACGTCGGTGGGGTGTTCCACATCGAGTCTTCTTGTGCATGGTTCCGATAGCTTAAGTACCCAGGCAAGTTCTCGCCGCTGCGATCGAGAAGATCCTTGCGGATGATCACGACGGTCACTCCGGCAGGCCCCGCATTTTTCTGAGCACAGGCATAGACGATCCCGTACTTGGCGATGTCGAGGGGGCGGTAGAGAAAGTCCGACGAACTGTCGATGACCAATGGACAGGGGACCTGCCAATCGCTTTGAAACTGGATGCCTTGGATCGTCTCGTTGCTTGTCATGTGGAGGTAGGCCGCATCGGCCGAGATGCGGAGTTCTTGGGGTTTTGGAAGCTTTGAGTACCCGTGGTCGGCTCCGTCATAGAGGACCTCGACGGGTCCCTCTTTCTTGGCTTCTCCGACGGCATACTTTCCCCAGGTTCCCGTTACGACGTACTGAGCGGGCGATTTCGAGCCTCGCAGGAGATTCATCGCCACCATGGAAAACTGCAAGCGAGCTCCTCCTTGAAGGAACAGGACTTCATGGGTTTGGGGGATCTTGAGCAATCGGATCAACCGCTGCTTGGTCTGTTCTTGGATGGCAATGAACTGCTTGCTGCGGTGGGAGATCTCCAGGATCGAAGCACCGCAGCCGGGCAGACAGAGCATCTGATCTCGGATGGTTTCCAGGACGCTCACGGGCAAGACTGCCGGTCCTGCCGAGAAGTTGTACAAGCGGTTCTCTTTCATGATCCAATCATGTTCCAATCGATTCCGTGGCCAGATTCAAATACCCAACGAATACGTTATCCAAGTGCACAGTACTGTAACCGGGCTGGCCCGCGATTTTAAACCAATCCATGCGGAGCGAAAGGACTATTGCTCCTGCTCGGGCCCCTGAAATCGTTCGGGCTTTTGAAATCGTTCGGGCTCTCGAATCGCTGAGGCCAACCATTCAAGAGCCATTGCCTCGGAGGTCCATCGTCCATCGAGCTGCATCGACCTAGCTTGCGATAGTAGTTTGCCGAATGCAGGACCTGGCTTGAGCCCGGCTCGGATCAGATCGCTGCCTTTGATCCAAGGTTCTGGATTCCATAGGTGAGTCGGTTGAGCGAGACGCTCTTTGAAGGTTTGGATGCCAGAGTCCGACCAGAGGTGGAGTCGGCATAGGGCTTGAGCCAAGTGCATCGACTCGTCGATCCAGCCATGGAGGAGCTTGGGCTGGACTTGAGACCATTCGAGGGGCTTGGGATTGGCCAGCGCACAGGAGGCTTCGACGCAAACGCGGGCCGAATCGATCGTCGCGTTGGGGAGCTTCCATCGGAGCTGGATTGCCTCGAGGGCCGTTGGCCAGGTTTGGGATGGGATTGGATATTCCGGGACGCTCGGAGGTCGATTTGGGGGAGATGTCTCTGGGGATCGTCTGCCCAGTGGGTGGACCATTGCAGCCAGAACGACGGGCAGTTCTAGGTGCGCATCGGGTAGTTGGAGGAACAGTTCGGCTTGGTCGACCGGCAGGAGTTCTGGGGCGATGTGCGCGAGCAGACCGCATCGTTCGAGTTCGGACCAGGCCCATTGTCGGTTGGGGTGTTCGAGGATTTTCGAGAGTTCCGTGCCGATTCTTTCTCCGCTGACGCGTTGGATACCTGAGGCCGATTCCTCGATTGCTTTGCGGGTCGCAGGGTCGAGTTCAAAGGCAAATCGGGCGGCGAATCGAATGGCCCGAAGCATGCGCAGTTTGTCTTCGTTGATACGGGCATAAGGGTCGCCGATGGCTCGAAGCAGGCGATTGCCCAGGTCGATTTGTCCTCCGACGAAATCGATGACTCTTTGGGCGATCGGATCGTAGAAAAGGCCGTTGATGGTAAAGTCGCGTCGCTGGGCGTCTTGTTCGGCCGTCGCGTAGACGACCCAATCGGGGCGTCGGCCGTCGGAATAGGAGCCGTCGGTTCGGAACGTCGCGACTTCGACCTGGCACTTGGTCTTGGCCAATCGACCGTGGACGAGCACTACGCCAAAGGCTTCGCCGACGGCGCGTGTGTGATCGGCACCGAAGACTTCACGGACTTGCTCCGGGGTCGCGTCGGTCGCGACATCGAAGTCTTTGGGAGTCAGGTTCAGCAGGGCGTCTCGCACGCACCCTCCGGCATAGTAAGCCACGTAGCCTCGGTCGACCAAACGCCGAACGATTTCGTGGGCAAACTGTCGATGGAGGGAACCTGCATGGAATAGAGGTCGGTCGGCAGAGGGTTTCTGCGCTGTGGGGTCCTGGGATGACATTGTGAAGGTAGCTGGTTCCTTTCCTGGCCCAGAGAGCCTATGATACGCCGTTATGAGCACTGATTTTAACTCTAAGGACCCCAACCGTCAGCCTCACCGAGACCGAGGCCGCCATGCGGTTGTTGGGATTCTCTATGAAGAAGGACAATTCCTGGTCATACGACGTTCGCAATTCGTCAGCGCTCCGGGTTTGATCTGTTTCCCAGGAGGAGGAATCGAGCCTGGTGAGGACTTTCCAACGGCCGTCAAACGCGAATTGGTCGAGGAACTCGATCTGCGGGTCGAGGTCCGAGGGCATCTCTGGACGAGTCAAACCCGTTGGGGAACTCGCCTGGAGTGGTTGTATTGCGAGCGACTCAAGGGCTCCGAGCCGAGGCCCAATTTCCAGGAGGTCGAGGAGTTCCATTGGATGAGCGTTCCGTTGCTTGAAGCTCGAAAGGATCTGCTCGGCAGCATGCCAGAGTTCTTAGCGAGTTTCCGCAGTGGGGACTTCCGAGCGCACTTTGAATCCGACTGACAAAGCGAATCGTCAACAGCTAATAGAGTCAACAGCTAACAAAGCGCAGAGTTCAGATCCATGCAGTGCAGAGTCATCGACAGTCACACCGGGGGCGAGCCGACTCGCACGATCGTCTCGGAAGTTCCTCTGCGCGGCGAAAACGTCGCAGAGCGTTTGGCACACATGCGAGAGCAGTTCGATTTCTTGCGGACTGCACTGATCCATGAGCCTCGCGGCTCGGAGGTCATGGTCGGCGCACTGGTGCTTCCCCCGATCGATGAGAGAAACACCGCAGGGATTATTTTCTTCAACAACGTCGGGTATTTGGGAATGTGTGGCCATGGAACGATCGGGGTCGTCGAGACTCTCCGATGGCTTGGAAGGCTACAGCCCGGACGCCATAGCTTTGAGACATGCGTCGGGCAGGTGCATGCGGTTTTGCATGAGGATCGGCAAGTGACGCTCGAGAACGTGGCGAGTTATCGGGTGGCGAGCGACTGTCCGATCCGGCTTGCCGATGGAGTGTCGCTATCTGCCGATATCGCTTACGGTGGCAATTTTTTTGCCCTCTTGGATGTGAGCCAGACCGATTGGTTCGATCGCCCAGCGGGTTATTTGATCGACCGGTCCACGGAGATCTTAGAGGCGGTCCAAAAGGACTACCCACGAGTCGATCATGTCGAGCTCTTTGGGGCTGCGGTATCGCCCGAGAACGATTCTCGTTCGTTTGTTTTATGCCCTGGCCGCCAGTACGATCGTTCTCCGTGCGGGACCGGGACGAGTGCCAAGCTCGCTTGCCTTGCGGCCGACGGAAAACTTGCCCCGGGTGCCATTTGGCGTCAAGAGAGTTTCATCGGCAGTGTCTTTGAAGCCTCCTACGAGTGGCTCGAGAAGACGAGCTTGCAGATACGACCTTCGGTCCGCGCTCGGGCGTTTGTCAACGGTGATCTTCAGTTGGTCGTCGACCCCGAGGATCCCTTCGGCTGGGGGATCCCAAGTCGCTAGCTGCTGCAAGATCTTTTTGGGCGATTGTTTTGGGGATCGATCCAACCGGTTTTCGACCGACGGCTTGGAGGTTATCCTAAGCCGACGGGTTGTGCGATGTTCGCTTGCAACTCGGGGATGGCCTAGTGGGAGGGATTTCGATGTCAAAACGATGGATCTTTCGAGCCCATGATTCGGCAGGTTTTTTGGCGTTTGCCGATGAATTGAAGGTCGATCCGGTGGTGTCCCAGCTTCTTTTGTCGCGTGGGATTTCCAAGGTCGATGCGGCGAGGCTATTTCTCGATTGCAAGTTTTCCGACCTTCGAGATCCGCAGTTGTTGCCGGGGATCGACGCGGCGGCCGAACGGATTCTAAGGGCAGTACGCGATGGCGAGCCCATCGTCATCTACGGCGATTACGATGCCGATGGGATGTGCGCTACGTCGATCCTCGAATCGTTTCTCAAGATGCTCGGGGCCGATGTGACGTACTACGTACCCAATCGGCTCGAAGATGCGTATGGACTCAGTTGCGAGTCGATCCGACGGCTCGCGAGTTTGGGCCGCAAACTCCTGGTGACCGTCGACTGCGGAATCGGTTCGATCCAAGAGGCGCAGTTATGTCGGGAATTAGGTTTGGACTTGATCATCACCGACCACCATGCATGCGGCGAGATCCTTCCCGAGGCCGTGGCCATCGTCCACCCGAACTTGCCCAATACCCACTATCCGTTCCATGGACTGTGCGGTGCGGGAGTCGCCTTCAAGCTCGCTTGGCGAATGTGTCAGATTTTGGCCGACAATCGGAGCAAGGTAGCCGATGTGCATCGTGACTTTCTCTTGATGGCCATGACCATCGCGGCGATCGCGACGGTGGCCGATGTGGTCCCCTTGGTCGATGAGAATCGGATTTTGGTCCGAACCGCATTGCAGTGGATGACCAAGCATGGACCTCTGGGCCTCAAGGAGCTCATCAAGCTCACGAAGCTCGACGCCAAGCGAGCGATCAGTGCTGAAGACATCGCCTTTACGCTCGCCCCGAGGCTCAACGCCGCCGGTCGGCTCGGTCAGGCCCAGTTGGGAGTCGAGCTATTGACCACCCAGGACCCCGGCCGAGCCTTGGCCCTGGCACAGTATCTCGACCGATTGAATGCCGACCGCGACTCGATCGAGCGAAGCATCACGTTGGCGGCCAGCAAGCAAGCCAAGGAGCAACTCGAGGCCTCTGCCGAGCCCGCCTTGGTGCTGCATTCTCCCGGTTGGCACCTTGGGGTCATCGGAATTGTCGCCGGGCGGATGGCCGAGCGGTTCCATCGACCTGTGGTGATCATCTCCTCGGACCCCATGGGACAAAAGCCGGCCACCGGCAGTGGTCGATCGGCAGGTACCGTGGATTTGCATCGCGCGTTTGTCGCCTGCAGCGAGCATTTGGAAAGCTGCGGCGGGCACGCGGCGGCCGCAGGTTTAAGGATCCAGGACCGCAAGATTCCCGAGTTCCGAGAAGCCTTGTGCGATCACGTGCGCCGAACGATCGGAGAAAGGGATCCAGAACAAACCCTGCTGGTCGATGCGGAAGCTACGTTTCAGGAGCTGAGCCTACAGACCGTCACGATGATCGAAAGCATGGCACCCTTTGGAGCAGGAAATCCACGACCGGTTTTCGTCGCAAGCAATGTCCAACTGCATGAGCCAGCCAAGCTCTTCGGGCAGGGGGATCGGCACGTTGGGGTCCGGTTCAAGCAGCATGATCAGATCTTCCGAGCCGTTGCGTTTTCGCAGCCCGAGTGGGCCGAGAAGATCAATGCCCATCAAGGCCAATTCGATTTGGCGTTCCGACCCAACGTCAACGAGTTCAACGGGTACCGCCGGGTCGAATTGCAACTGGTCGATTGGCGAGCAAGTCAAGTCGGTTAGAGCCAACTCGGTTAGAGTTCGCTGCCTAGGACATTTCGCAACGCGCCCTCGAGCGTCGGGAAGCGGAAGGGAAAACCCGATTCGAGCAGCACGCCCGGCACCGTTCGGGCGCTGGCTAGCAGAAGCGCGTCGGCCATTTCGCCCAAGGCGATTCGGAGGGCAAAGGCCGGTGCGGGAAGCCACGAGGGCCGGTGGAGGACTTTGGCCAACACGGCGCTGAAGTCTCGATTGCTCAGGCACTCAGGTGCCACGACATGGACCGGCCCTTGGCGATCCGAGGCCAAGGCTAGCCACAGCAGGATGCTAGCTGCATCGTCGATATGGACCCAAGGCCAATACTGTTTTCCCGAGCCCATCGGTCCACCCCCTCCGAGTCGGAAGGGCAAGAGCATCTTGCTCAAGGCACCCGAGCGCGGATGGAGCACCACACCGAAGCGTGCAAGGGCGACTCGACCGGATCGATCGGAGTACTTCATCGCGGCGGCTTCCCATTCCCTGGCGACCTCCGAGAGGAAGTCATCCCCTGTGGCCGATCGAGCAACGCTCGAGGATTCGTCAAGCCGTTCGTCCCCTCGGTTGCCGAAGATCCCGACGCCCGAAGCACAGATCAGGGCCTTGGGTGGGGATTTGAGCTGACTGAGCCTTGTGACGAGTTTCTTCGTCGAGTCGATGCGGGTGTTTTTGATGGTTTGTTTGTAGGAGTTCGACCAGCGTTTATCGGCGATCCCTGCGCCTCCGAGGTGGATCCAGGCGTCGAGATTCTCGAACGCTTCGAGTTGATCTTCGGGGGCGCTGAGCACCCCGCGAGGCCAACGGGAGGGTGGTTGATCGCTTTGGGGGCGGGTGGATCGGACCACTTCGATCCCCAGAACGCGGGCCAGTTCGATGGTTCGACGACCGATCAATCCCGAGCTTCCTGAAACCCCGATCCGAAGTTGGTGCTGTGCCGTTGGCAGCAGTTCGGAGAACTTCAGATCGTCGGCGGTGATACGATGCCTGAAGCGGAACATGGCAGTCAGCTTGGAGTCGACCCAGCCTTTGAGCACGTTGCTCAATGGAGCACCATGGAGTTGAAGGTCGATACGGTCGGTCAATCTTGAAGCCGAATCGCTGATTGGGGCAAAACGATGCTCGTGTTTCCACTTTGCGAAAGGGCCAGACTTGAGCTCATCGACGAAGAGTTCGTTGCGGACGTATTGGGTGTGTTCGGCTTTCCAGATTTGGGAGATAGGGCCGATTTTGTTCCTGACCGAGACGAGCGAACCGACTTGGAGCGAGTCGTTGCTCGCTACAACACTGGCGGGTTCCCAAGGGGGAATGAGCCGGTTGATCGCACCGGCTTGTTCGTGGTACTCGAAGAGCCGGTCTACTGGACAGGAAAATTCGCTAGAGTGTTCGAAGAGCATGCGGTTGCGTTATGGCTTAGAGGTCCGATTCAGGAATCGGAGAGACATCGGCCATATCGCGGAGTTTATCGAGAGCACGTTTTTCGAGTTGGCGGATTCGTTCTTTGGAAACACCGAGTCGATCTGCGAGTTTCTGAAGGGTTTGGACTCGGCGGTGGCCCCCGAGGGAGAAGCGTGCCCGAACGATGAGTTTCTCTCGGCGGTCGAGCCGATCGAGCATGCTCGAGAGTCTTCCTCGCAAGGCTTCCCAGCGGATTTCGCTCATTCCAGAGGCGCGATGTTCGTCGCTGATGTCGACCCCAGAATCGTGGACGCTCAGGGTGATGCGTTGCCGTTCCTTTTGATTTTCCATCACACGGCGATAGGAGTTGCGACGGACGACCTGAGTTGCGTAGGTGCTGAATCGGAATCCAAGAGCGACGTCGAATTTGTCGACGGCTCGCATCAGGGCGACGATTCCATCGCTCAATAGGTCATCGAAGGCGTTGTGGCTGTTGACGAATTTTTTGACGATGGAGATCACCAGTCGCATGTTCGACTTGACGAGCCGATCGCGGTACCAATCGGCGGCCCGGAGGAGCGATTCGATGCGGCGGACGGTCCAACCGTTCGTGGCTCGGTTCTTTTCGACAGCGGACTTGGTCGTGCGGGATTTCGCACTTTGGATTTGGGTCTGGGACTTGAGTTCCAAGCGGAGTTCGTTGGCTTTGAATCTCAGAAAATTCATGCGTCGGAACGTCTCGACCTCTTCCTCTGGAGTCAGGAGTTTGGTTTCGCATAATCGAGCCAAGTGGGCCGGCAGGTCAGGGGTTTTAACCCGGCGCAGGTCGTCGGAGGAAATGGGCAAGAGTCGGTTGTCGGCAAAGAGACCCGCCTCGAGATCAGAAGTCGAGAAATCGGCGTTGCCCATGAAGTCGATATCGTTGGCCAGGAGCGATTTGACGCTCAATGCCGTTTCTTCGGGCGTTTTGGTCTCAGGGCAGATCAATTGGCAGTAGTGGACAAACGAGGCTTCGAGCTCTTTGGTCCGAAAGGTCTTGGGCAACCCGGACGGCCTGAGAGCAACGGGGTTCCTGACTGCATTGGGAATTGGATCTCCCGCAGGAGACTGGTCTGCGGGAGGGTTTTGGATCGAGGGGATCGTCGCAGGTTTCTTCTTGGTGATCTTTGCTGCCGGTGCCATTGAAGTGGCGCGGGTGATTTTGGACTTCTTGGGGGCTGTTTTTTCGAGCAGCTTGACCATCGTAAAACCTTTCATCGACTTTCGGGATGAACTTTTGAGGATGCGGATGATGCTTCTTTGACCGAAACGTCGGCCGAGCGATAACTAAATTCGTTCAAATCGTTCATTCGCAATCGTTATATCGTTCTTTTTTGGTCGTCGCAACATGCAGGGGCCGATTTTTCGGATAATGCTTTGAAGAAAAAAAAGAGGGGGGAAAACCGCAAGTTTCCCTAGTTTGCTAGAGGTTTTTTCCTTGGGAACGCTACAATTCCCCATCCGATTGGTCAACGGCAGTCGATGAACGCAAGGGTTGCAAAGCTCCTGGGCGATCTGAGTTAGCCTGACCGACCTGAACGATTTTGCTTGAACGTTTCTCTTCGGCAGGTTCGTTCAATACGTTCAAAACGACCGTCCTGCTCGGCCTTCTGGTCGCTACAGAACGGACGAGTGAACGAATCGATGAACGAATTTGTCCGGCTCTTCCAGCGATCGGTTCGTTCAGAGAGAATTTGGGGGTCATCGAGGTCCGATTGGCCGTGCGAAAAGCACGCCGAACGATTGACAGACCTGGACAATAGCACGTGGGAAATTGCAGGGGATAGATTCGGTAGGGTTGAGTCGTATGGATATTCCGAGGTTCGATTCGAGGTTCGAGTTTGGATTAAGAGTCTTCGCCGAGGCGGGGCTCGAAAGGAAAGGTCACACGGTCTAGGCCGTGTCACGACGATGAATTTGGAGCACAATTTCAGTCCTAAGCAGGTGGCCCAGGCACTTCAAGTCAGCGAGTCTTCGGTGAAGCGCTGGTGCGATCGCGGCGTGATCCGAACGGATCGAACCTACGGAGGTCATCGTCGGATTCCCCTCGAACATCTCATGGAGTTTCTCGAGTCGACCAATCGCCGGATCGTCGATCCGTCTGCGATCGGGCTGAGTGATCCTGGCAAGGATGTTTCGCGGTTGGATGATTCCCGCCAAATCGCTCGGGATGCGATCGAAGAGTTGAGCTTGCAGGCCGAACGGTCTGGAGAGGATCCCTCGATTGCCAACGCCTCGTTCCTGCAGTCACAATTTGAAAGAGCTCTATTGGCCGGCGACGAGACGCAGTGTCGCAAGGTGATCAGTTCTTGGTATGCGATCCATGGAAACATGGCCAGCGTGGCTGACGATTTGATGGCGCCTACGTTTCGAGTCATCGGCCAGATGTGGGCCTGCGGAAGAGCGGATGTTTATCAGGAGCGGCGCGGATGTGAGATTTCCATCCGATTGATTCATGAGCTTCGTCGTTTGATCCTCGATCCGGGAAATGACGCTCCCCTAGCGATGGGGGGGACTTGTGAAGGGGACAATTACCAAGTCGCCAACCAACTCATCGAGATGATTTTTCGCGAAGCAGGCTGGCGCACGATCAGCTTGGGCTCCGGAGTTCCCTTTTCGTCCATGGCTTCTGCGATTGAGAAGTATCGTCCGAAGATCTTTTGGTTGAGCGTGTCGCATGTGGAGTCCGAAGAAGCCTTCCTCGAGCGCTTTGAGCCATTCTCACAAGGTTTGCCCCAAGGGACGATGTTGGTCGTCGGAGGTAGGTCCTTGAGCGAATCGCTGCGTCGCAGGATGCAGTTCTCGGCTCACTGCGATAGCATGCGTCAACTCTCGACGCTCGCACGGAGCCTGATCGCGCACTGATTCCCAGTGGAATGCTTCGTATCGGATTTCGTCGTACTCGTATTCGATGGCTGTTTGAACTGCGGCGATGCCGATCGTTGATCGAGGCAGTTCGCGGCTACTTTCGGACTTGGCCGTAGCGTCCCAAGGGGATTGTCAGGAGCGGAGCGTCCGATTCGTACGACTGCAACTCGAGTCGTGAGACCTCTAGCAGCAAGGCGAACGTGGCCTTCGTATCTCGGTCTCGATGATCGATGTAATACCAGTGGTCTTCGTAGCGGACGGCCACGTAAGCTTCCTCGGGTCGCTTCTTCGATTTCACGCAGTGAACGCGGAAGAGTCCGTCCATGACCTGTCGCCAATCGAACGAGGTCCCATCGGGGTTGCATGTCATTGGGACTTTTCCATCGGCGATATGTTCGCTGGGAACATCGATACCGTGCGAGACAAAGAAGAGGGCTTGCAGAAGCGAGCGGGTTTCAAGATCGAGCAATTTGAGCCTTGGGCCGTTCGCGTCGGAAAATGGTGGCAATTCCTCAGTCGTGATCTTCAGGGTGCTGGCCTCGGGGTCAACATGGAAGCACCTGCAGAAGGTATCCCATGCGGGATTGAGTTTCGCACTCGGATCGATCGCTAGCATCGGCTGGTTCGTTTTTCGGATCAGGCTGAAACCTTGGGATTCCTTGCGGACCTCAAGTTCCATTTCGACGGCTTTGATCGCAAGGTCTGGAGCATTGGGCGGGTCTGGAAACGGGCCCGCAACAATCTCCTCCTGCGGATCGATGAACAATTGAACGAGTTGGGCATCTTGCAATTCCTGCAGAGCGTGGATCCCTTCGAGGAACTGGGCGTAGTCCGGAGCGCATTTGGGAGTCGGGCCACTTGCGGTCTCGGCGTTGGAGATCCAGTTGAGATTTTCCAGGTAGAGTCGAAACACCGTCGCGATGGGCCAAGTGGTTCGCGAGAGATAAAATGCTCCGTTCAGGGAGATGGGGGTAAAGAGCCTTCGAGTGTATTCCTCGTCATCCAAAGGGGTGTAGCTGAGCGTGGGGCGAGAGGCCCGGGACAAGGAGGCTTGGGGCAGGGCCTGGGATCGGAATCCATCGGCCGCGCCGGCCAAAAAAAACGGGATGGCTTGCAATTCCGAAGCGAGCTCCTGTTGGTCGGCGATGTTGGAGATCGCCAGGCTGCTCGGGGTGTTGGTGTATCGCAGGCGGACGATATTCAAGAGGAACTGCTCCTCGGAAGTCGTCTTGACCGCTTCATTGTACTGAAGTCGGGTTTGGACGAGCGAACGTGGACCAAAGCCGCACCCGAGGAAAGCCCCGAAGAAAGCTAGGATGCACAGTCCACCGAGCGCCAAGATCCGCCGGTAGCTCCTAAGGGATCGCCAGGGGGTATCGACGTTTTTCTTCGCGTTTTCCAGCCCGCTCATCGCCTACCCCCGTTGTATCGAGCACATCGGCAAGCTGGGGGGCTTCGCATTAGGCAATCTGTAACGATTGGGCTCAGGTTTGCGATCGGAGGTTTTGCAAGGCCGCTGGCAAGGAGGCTTTGATGCCATGGCGGCAATTCGTGGCGGCTGGAGTATATTGGACGATTTACGCTGTGACACTCCGGAGGATCGATTGGGGACAATCGATCTACACTGAATTTCCTTACATCTGGCCATTACGGCATCCCCGGTTTTGGAACCCTAGGTATCACTCCATGTGCGATCTGTTTTGTCGGTTCTTTCGAGCCTCCTGCTGCGTGGTCCCTCTGGTGGTGGGGGGACTCAGCCCAATCGCAAAAGGGCAGGAGACACAGAGCGATTTTTTCGAAGCCCGCATCCGGCCGATTTTGGTCGACCATTGCGAGATTTGCCATTCGCTATCGACGCAGAAGTCTAGCGGGGGTTTGGTTTTGGATTCGGCCGATGGTTGGAAGCTCGGGGGGGATTCCGGACCGGCGATCGTTCCGGGGAATCCCGAGGAGAGTTTGCTCATTCGAGCGGTTCGCGCTCAGGGGCACAGTCCGATGCCACCGGCCGATAGCGGTTTATCGTTGACCGAGTCGCAGATCCGGGACCTGGAGGCTTGGGTCATGCAGGGGGCTTTCGATCCGCGCAAGTCGGCCGAGCGGATCGGTGGGATGCGTGCCGAGGAGGTCCGATCGTGGTGGTCCTTTCAACCGCTCGGATCGCACGAGCCTCCTGAGGTAGTGCATGACCAATGGGTATGGAATCCGATCGATCGATTCGTCGTCGCTGGGCTTGAAGCCCAGGGTCTCGGGCCGGTATCGACAGCCAGCAAACGGGAGTGGATTCGCCGCGTGACCTTGGATTTAACGGGGCTTGTGCCGACCCCTGATCAGATTCGAGAGTATCTAGCAGACGAGTCCCCGCAAGCCGACGCGCGGTTGGTCGACCGATTGCTTGAATCCCATGAGCATGCGGAGCGTTACGGACGCCATTGGCTCGATGTGGCTCGGTATTCGGACACGGCTGGGGATGGGGCCGACTATCCGGTCCGTGAAGCGTACCGGTACCGTGACTGGGTGATCCGTTCAATCTATGCCAACAAGCCTTGGGATCAATTCCTGCGTGAGCAGATCGCAGGCGATCTGTTTGCAAGGGACTTGGCCAGGTCGTCCGACGCAGCGGATGGACCGGCACGTCTTGAGGCTTATGCAGACTTGGTGACAGCGACCGGTTTTTTGGCGATTGGCAAAAGGTATGGATACGCGCCGAACGCAGATTTTCAGCATTTGGATTTCGCCGACGCGATCGATTCGATCGGGAGATCCTTTCTGGGACTTTCGATCGGCTGTGCCCGCTGCCATGACCACAAGTACGATCCGATCACGGTGCAGGATTACTACGCTTTGTATGGGATTATGCAAAGCACGTTATGGGCTTTCCCCGGGGGGGAGGAGCAAAAGCGTCCTGCGAATTTTCCAGCCTTGGCTCCTCCCGAGCAAGTCGCTCGATTAGAGCAACACAGGACCGATCGATTGCGCTCGATCGATCAGGAGATGGAGAAAGCCCGAGCCGAACGCATGGAGTTGGATCCGAGTTACCACGCCGGTGGAATCGATCTGGATTTAGAGGCTCAGGAGGTCGGTAAACCCCCGACGAAGGCTTGGTTGTCGGCTGGCCCGAATGCGGTTTTGTCCGAATCTCAAAGTCCCTATGCGCATGTGTTTGGACAAGGGACGCGCGGTGTGCGGGTCGGGGCTGGGACCCCTTTTGAGGGTGTTCGCTACGTATTGGATCGCAAGCTTAAGTTGACCGATCGTCCGCTTTACTTTGCGCTCGACTTTCGGGTCCCTGAGTCGACGCAAGGCTCTTGTCGATTGTACCTTGGCCGAGGCGTGATCGAGTCGATCGCACTGGAGTGCAGCATTTCCAAGGACGCTTTTGCGATCAAGAGCGCAGGGGAGTGGAAGGTGGTCTCGGCCTTGGAGGTGGGCCAATGGTATCACTTGCAATTGAAGCTCGATCCGAGCGACATGACTTGGTCAGGCGGTCTCTATGGGGATCGGTTTGAAGCGACGATCCCCAAGACTCCGGTGAGTGCGACTTGGGATCGCCATGCAGACACGTTCATCTGCGATGGTTTTGGTCATATCGGCGATGGAGTATTGGCCCGAGATCTCGATAACCTAGGGATTCATACCGAGCCTTTTGCTGCGTTCGGTTCGCCGGCTCTTGAGCGTCCCTCAAGGAGCCCTGCGAGCCAGGAGCTCTTTGCCAGTCTCGATAAGCAGGACAAGGAGCTCCAGACTCAGCGGGCGGCCATCGCAGCCGAGGTCCTCTATGGGGTGGCTTATGGGGTCAGCGAATCCAAGCCCACCGATGCGAGGATCCAATTGCGAGGCGAGCCGAGCAAAACCTCCGACGAGGTGCCCCGTCGGTTCCTTTCGGTTTTGGGAGGGCAATTGGTTCCCCGGGACCATGCCGAGAGCGGTCGGCGCGAGTTGGCTTACTGGTTGAGCGATCCGAAGAATCCGCTTGCATCGCGAGTTTTTGTCAACCGGGTTTGGCATTGGCACTTTGGACAGGGTCTAGTGCCCACGACGAGCGACTTTGGAGTCCGGGGTCAGGCCCCATCGCATCCGGAGTTGCTCGATTACTTGTCCCTGCGATTCATCGAGAGTGGCTGGGACGTGCGGCAGTTGCATCGTTGGATCGTTCTATCGAGGACTTACCATTTGACGAGCCAAGTCGCCGCTCCAGAGGACATCGATCGGGTGAGCAAGGGTGGGCAGCTTGATCCTGGAAACCGTTGGTTGTGGCGCAGCGTCAAGCGTCCGATGGATGCCGAGACCTTGCGGGATTCGATTTTGAGTGTCAGCGGGTTGCTCGATCGAGGGGTACCCAAGGAGCATCCGTTTCCGTCGGTCGATACTTGGGCTTTTACGATCCACAATCCGTTTCATGCCGTCTATGAATCGGCGCATCGAAGTGTTTATTTGATGCAGCAGCGGAACCGCAAGCATCCTTATTTGGGGCTTTTCGATGGTGCCGATCCGAACTTGAGCGTCGAT
>QWPJ01000186.1 GCA_003671195.1 Planctomycetota bacterium | reverse complement strand
GTCCGGCCCGACGGTCCGACGCAGCTACTACCGCGTCGCCTTGGACTCTGGACTTTGGTGGTGGATCTACCAAGACCTCGCGAGCCTCCAATGGTACTTGCACGGCATGTTCCACTGAAGTCGGTCCTGCTGGGGGAATCCGATCAAGCGAAATCCAGCGGCGAGCGCCAAAGTTCCCGCAGGCGAGTCCACGGTACATCGATGAGCGTTTGGCCATCGGACTCGATACAGACCATGGGGCCAGGATTCACCGTGCCGATCCGTTGAACGGGCAGCTCGCTCATGAGGCTCTCAAAGGCCAGGGCCTGAGTGGCCGGGACTTCGACGAGCAAGCGGCTATTGGACTCCGAAAACAACGCAACGCTCGGATCGACGAAGTTCGATGCGCGGTAGGACGTCAAGTCGACCTGCACTCCGAGTTCCCCTGCAAAAGCCATCTCGCTCAGCGCCACGGCAAGACCTCCTTCGCTCAGGTCATGGCAAGAGACAATGTGCCGTTTGAGGATCGCTTGGTGGACCCTCTGGTAGCAACGCATCGCAAGGGCCGCATCGACGGTAGGAACCGCTCCGCCCTCTTTGCCCAGTAGCATCGCCGCGTGGGAACCACCCAGTTCGTTGCGGGTCACCCCGATCAAATAAAGGGCGTTGCCAGCTTGCTTCAAGTCCATCGTCACGGCTTGGCTTGCATCATCGATCTGGCCGATGGCGCTGATGAGCAACGAGCATGGGATCGCAATCGACTCTTTTTTGCCTTGGGCGTCGAACCATGTGAACTCATTGTTGAGGCTGTCCTTTCCGCTGATGAATGGAGTTTTCCATTCGATCGCTAAGTCATAACAGGCGATCGCGGCGCGGACCAAGGATCCGAGTGTTTCGGGGCGATCGGTGTTGCCCCAGCAAAAGTTATCGAGAATCGCAAGCCGATCGGGCTTGGCTCCCACACAAATCGCATTGCGGACCGCTTCGTCAATCGCACTGGTGGCCATGTGATAAGGGTCCAGGTCCCCAAAGCGAGGATTCATCCCGCAGGCAAGCACGACGGCCCGTCGCGACTCGAGCTTCGGACGCACGACCGACGCGTCGCTTGGACCCATGCAAGAAGGACCTACCAAAGGCTTGACCACCGAGCCACCTTGGACCTCGTGGTCGTACTGGCGAATAATGCAGTGCTTGCTGGCCACCGTCGGATGGGACAGTATTCTCTCGAGCAAATTTTCGCTCGCGGTCCGATCCATCGGCCCGAGTTCGCAAGGCTTTTGCGCCTTGGGCTCATAAACGGCTTGCCGAACCACCGGCGGCCTGCCGGAATGCAAAAACTCCATCGACAACGAACCGACCTCGGTCTGCTCGTACATCAAACGAAGGTTTCCCGTCGGTACGAATTTGCCGATGACAGCAAGTTCGACATCCTCGTTCTTACAGAGTTTCTCGAAGCGTGCCAGATGGACCGGAGGGACGGCCAAAACCATCCGTTCCTGGGCTTCGCTGATCCAAATTTCGGTGTAGCTGAGCCCTTGGTATTTCACCGGGGCGCGATCGAGCCAAACTTCGGCTCCCAACTCCTCGCCCATTTCGCCGACGGCGCTGCTAAAGCCGCCTGCCCCACAGTCGGTCACCGCGTTGTACAAGCCTTCATCGCGCGCCTGAAGGAGCACATCGAGGACCATCTTCTCAGTGATCGCATTTCCGATTTGAACCGATCCGCCCGATATCGACTCGCTCTCGCTGGTCAGCTCCACCGAACTGAACGTCGCACCGTGGATCCCGTCGCGACCGGTTCGCCCACCGATGGCCACGATCCAATCTCCCGCCTTGGGTTGTTTGTCGACCTTGTCGACGGGCAATAAGCCTGCGTTGCCGCAATAAACCAAAGGATTTCCCAAGTACCGGTCGTCAAAATACACCGCGCCGTTGACCGTCGGAATCCCCATGCGATTGCCGTAATCGCGAACGCCCGCAACGACACCGTTGATCACGCGCCGCGGATGCAAGACCCCCGGTGGAAGTTGCTCGGGAGGGAAATTCGGCGATGCGAAACAGAACACGTCGGTGCTGCAAATCGGCTTGGCGCCCAATCCTGTCCCCAAGGGGTCTCGGATCACGCCCCCTAGACCGGTGTTGGCCCCTCCATAAGGTTCGATTGCCGAGGGATGGTTATGCGTCTCGACTTTGAAAACCACGTGGTGCTGATCATCGAACGCGACGACCCCCGCATTGTCCTTAAAGACGCTGATGCACCAATCGTCGGCTCCAAGATCCTGTCGAATCTGCTTGGTCGCAGCGAAGATCGTCTCTTTGAGCATGCTGGTGAATTGCCGTGTTCCATGCTCGTCTCGGTATTGGATCCGACCCCCGAGGGTCTTGTGACTGCAATGCTCGCTCCAAGTTTGTGCGATGGTCTCGAGCTCGATGTCCGTCGGCTCTTTGCCCAATTCCCGGTAGTAGCCCTGAATCGTCTGCATCTCAGGCAACGAAAAGTACAACTGCCCCGATTTGCTCAACGCCATAAGCTCGGTGTCGCTCAAGCGATCGATCGGCACCTTGGTCACTTGCAACTCGTAAGGAGATCCGATCGAGAGCTTATCGAGCTTCAAGGGACCGTGGATCACCTGCTCGATCGAATCGTTCGATAGAACTCGGTTGGCTAAACGCAAGATGACTTGTGGATCGCTAGCCCCCTGCTCTCTTATCCAATACTTTCGAAATGTGCGAACTTCTTCGACCGAGAAACCAAGACCCTTGAGCATCCCTAGGGTGCTCTGCGCGACCGGATCCATCACGCCGGGTTTGAGCAAAACATGCACGCATTGGAGTGGACCGCCGGTGCGTGATTCGCCAGCAGGCTCCGAAGCGAACGCTGAGGATCCGACGAGTCCTGTTTCGACCCGCTGGGCAATCGGATCGGCCAAGTACTCTCGGGCCATACGCGATACGTTCGCAGCATCGAGCGAGCCTTGCAGCAAGAACCCATGGATACCATGGACCTCAAGACGATCGGAGATGCCCAGCTCGCGCCCGGCCGATTCGGCCGCAACGCCCAAAGAGTCCGGCTGACCATCAGCCGGACGAATGTCGACTTGCCACAGATTCACGTGTCGTTTTTCCCGATTGCAGAAGTTCCTCGATCCGGTCGAAATCCGAACCCTCGAGCGCCTCGATCCAAGTTTCACAGATTGTGGCAAACTTCTTCAATGCGTGTAGGGCTGGTGCTCGGTTTTCCTCAAGGATCTGACGCCACAATTGAGGATTACTTCCAGCAATACGAGTCGAATCCAACCAGCCTTTGCCGACAAAAGGCAGGATTTCATGGGGGGTAGTAAACGCCAAGGCCGAAGCGACGACATGGGGCAAATGGCTAGAAAGTGCCAATGCCTGATCGTGAGATTCGGCATCGAGCAATGTGATCTTCGAGCCCATCGCTTCCCAAAACCGGGACATGCGTGAGACAAGCTCTGGGCAGGTCGACTCCGTTGGGGTCAAAACCACCAACGCACTGTCCAGTAGAGTACCGGTTGCATGCTCGACTCCGCTGTGATGTCCGCCTGCTATTGGATGACTTCCCAAGAATTGACGGTCCGAAAGCCTCCCTCGGGCAGCCTTGACGATCGTCTGCTTGGTGCTCCCAACATCCGTCAGCATCGCCTCAGGCCTGGCGACCTTGGACGCAATGTCCAACGATTCGACGATCGATTGGATCGGGACGCAGGCAATCACCAAATCGGCATCCTTGGCCCCCACCAAAATATCGTCCGTAGCTTCATCGATCGCTCCGCGACGGATCGCAACGTCCAAGCGGCTCGTCGTGCGTCCTACCCCGATGACCTGCCTGGCCAAGCGTTTGCGATGGAGTGCCAACCCGATCGAACCACCCAGGAGCCCTACTCCAATGATGCAAACACGTTGAAAAATCATGAAATTTGACGATCGTCGGGGTGAATCGTTGGGAGTTTGGAATCCAAAGGGCTCTGGATCGAACGCACAGTTTACTAAGAAGTTTCCGTTTTGCGTACCGGACCGGCCAATTCTCTCGATCGCCTCGTGGCAGCCAATACCGCCGCTATGACCGTTCCGCGAAACGCGCCGTCCTCGAGCGTCTTCAAGGCCTCGATCGTCGTACCAGCCGGACTGGTGACCTGCTCGCGCAGAATCGCTGGGTGGATCTGCGTCTGCTGGACCATCGCCGCTGCCCCTAGGACCGTCTGGGTCGCTAATTGCAATGCGACCTCCCGACTCAGCCCACTGGCCACTCCCCCATCACTCATCGCCTCGATCATCATCAACACATAAGCCGGCCCGGATCCGGAGACTCCAGTGACCGCATGCAACTGATCGTCGGTTACCTGCACCACCGTTCCCACCGACCGAAAAACACGGTCCGTCCATTCGCGGTCCTCCTGCCCAACCCCCGCCCCATGCGCAATCCCACTGGCACCCTGAAGACACTGGCAAGGAGTGTTGGGCATGACTCGGGTGATCCGCTCGGTGCGAAACCACTGCGTGAGTTTTGCTAATGGTATTCCTGCGGCTATCGAAATCAGATGATGATGGGGAGTTGTATGGGGGGCTAACCCCATCGAGATGCCCTCGAGAACCTGCGGCTTGACGGCCAAGATCAACCGATGGCAACGATCGAACAACTCGTTTGCCGAGGAAGCTAAAAAAGCCCCGGGATAAAGCCGCTGGATCTTGGTAGCCTGGTCGGCATTCGGCTCGTAGAACGCAATGGCTTGGGCCGTTGCGACTTCGGATTGTACCACTCCCTTGGCGATGGCGGTGGCCATCTGACCACCCCCCAAAAAACCGAATTCAAATTCGTTCACAATTGGCTCGCCGCTGGGATTCAAAAAACTGCGCCAAACCCATCGGGCGCATCGAGGCCCTTCTAGTATCGGTACTGAAGACCGTAGTTCAAGCTGTGCAAGGAAAAATTGCTCTCTTGCAACGTAAATCGCGGTCGGGTCGCATTGGCACTATCGAGGTCCGCAACCGTGTCGATTTGCTCGCCGGCCCTGGCCACTTTGGGCAATCCCAGGTAGGTGTACCCAAGCGTGGCTTCCAGGTTTTGCGTCAGTCGATAACCGAGCGTGACGTTGACTTCAGGAGAAAACACGAACGTGTTGGACGAGTACACTCCGCTGGCCGGACTTCTGGCTAGGAGTCCATTGTTGGTCGCCGCGGCACTACCGACCTTTTGAAAACCGGCGATGGTCACGTCGCGCTGCATGTCTCCGAGCCCAAGTTTGAACATGCTCCCAAGACTCCAGCGGGGTGAGTAAACCATCCTCGATAGGCCAAAGGCCGCACCCTGGAATCGATTGACGGTCCTGAATTGATCCCGCAATTCCAGAAGGGTCGTCGAACCGGTCGGTAGGGTCGTCGAATGCACATCGATCGAATCGGTAAGACTCGCTGTTTGGTAACCGACCAGCCAATCGGTGGTCGAATCGCAGTTCTTGAGCCATTGCCTCTTGAAGAGAACATCGCCACCTTGGACCTCTGAAAATGCATGTGCCAAAACCGAGCCGTTCGAGATTCCCGGCTCCCTAATCGACACGGAATCTTGGACAATCGGATTGACCGATCCGTCTTGATAGGGCCTTACGATCGACGTGGCCGAAGAGGTCGGACTGTCGAAGGTCAACGATTGAGCACCTGCATCGAAGAACCGGAATTGAAGTGTATTGCAGTGGGCGATCCCGAATAACCAACCGAACTCCCCGCGGACCCCTTGGACGCTCTGATCGAGATTCTCCGTCCCACCAAACAGATCGGTCGAACCGGGTACACCGATCTCTGCGGTGCGAACCAACGATGGAAAGCTCTGGGAGCTCGGGAAAAAGGTAGCTGCCTCAATCCTCGCGGTGATGCGATCGCACCGAAACAAAGGGGGAATGCCAATGCGGATGTTCAATGTGGGATAGCCCGGACCGCATTCGGAACAAGCCGGATCACCGCAAGTGGAGTGGATGTTCGGTTCTCCCATCGGATCATCGACGACGTAACCTTCCGAGTAGTCATCCGTGTAAGGCGGATCGATCACCGTGCTGGTTTCCGAGGGGGCAACGGCTTGGGTCTGATCGGAAACCACACGAGCAGGGGTCACACGTTTGATCACATTCTCGGCGTTGACGGGCACTTGCCTGGTTGCTGCAGGATGCGAAGCAAGTGCGATCGACGATGGAGCCAATCCAGAATCTGACCTGCTGTCGACTTGGGATTGTGTTTCAAACTTTGCTTGGGCAACCTCGGTCACTACGGGTCGATTCACTGTGGGGCGATTCACTGTGGGTCGACTGACTGCGGGGCGATTGGAAGTTGTTTTGGTGGCCAAAACCTTCGGAAGCGGTTCGGCTTGGTCGCTACTCGATAGCCGTGGTAGATCTTGCGAGGGTGGGTCGTTGGAAATCGATTCGAGGCTACGCTGGGATTTGGATGCCGACGGATAGGCTTCCGCTTGCCCTTTTTCTCGAAGCGCATTGTTCGATGAACGTGGGACTTTGGCCGAGGTGGCTTGGGGGTAATAGTCCCTGGTGGCTTGGCGACCGGTGCGGATCTGTGCGTGGGCAGCCGAGTCGAGGTACATTGGGGCTACACAAGCCACAGCCAGTAGAGCTTGGATCCCGCGTCGGAGGGTTTTGCGGACTTGTTTTTTGGGAGTATGATTCGAAAAAACGATCGAGCGACCCATCGCGATAATCCTTTGATAGCATTCCAATCGATCCAATAAGACCGAGACCTACGTACGATCTAGGGATCGGAAGGGAGCGGTTGTAGGGATTAGGCAAACTTGGCCGATTTTTCCGGTTGGGTCGGATTTTCAGCGCCGACGGGATCCGATGGGTTATAAATCGCTTAGAGATTCCCGCTGAACGCTCGATTTACGGCACCGTTTTTTCCGAGCCGAACAAGTCGCTCAAGGTAACCTGTTTGGTCACGAGTTGTTCGGAGTATCGATTGGCTACGACTCCGTAGGGGGTGATCATGGTAAGGAAGAGCGTTTGGTGTCGGCCTGAACGTTCGCGGAAAACACGGATTTTTCGAGATAGGGACTCGGCATAGCTTTTGGTGATCGTAAATGGTTTGTCCGAGAACTTGATCTCGCACAGATCGATGCAGTGATCTGCGCGATCCAAGAGCAGGTCGATTTGGGCTCCTTCTTCTTGAGAGCCTTTTTTGGCTGAATAGTGCCAAGATGCAACATGGGCACCTACGTCCGCGATTCCAAGTCCCCTTTGGATTTGCTGAAGGTGCTTGAAGCAAATCGATTCAAACGCGTAGCCGCACCAAGCTTCATAGCGCCTCGAGGTGGCTTGTCGCATCCATGAATTCGCCGCAGTGTTCGAATGCATCCAGTCCCAATAAAAGACGGAGAACTCGTCCGTAAGCCTTAGCAGACTCGATTTGGCCTTTTTATCCAGCGCGAGAGTCTCGGTCAGAAAACCCGACAGCGCAAGTTCTTCGATGGCTTTGGTAACACCTCCCCCACTGGTCAATTGAGATTTTTCGATGAGTTGATCGCGGGTGAGACCTGAGTTGCTAGCCGCCAGAGTTTTGACGATCGTCTCGTGGGTCTGGTAGTTTTCGAACAAAGCGGCATAGTCGTTCCAGAAATTTTCGAAGGCGGCAAGAAAGTTGCTTTTCCGCGTTGCAAGCCATGGGAACTCATCGAAGAAAACCACGCGTTTGTGTTTTGATTTCGAGGATTGGTCGAGACAAGTTCTAAGAATTTCAAAGGCATCGAGCCATGTCCGTGGTTGAACCGACGCAACGTTTGGGAAGGCTCTTCGCAGGGCGGCGTGGAAGCCTGCGAGTTGCGAGCTTGTGCTTTGCTCGTGCATTCCGGCGACTTCGAAGACGATCCGGTCTTTAAGGTGTTCGCGTATCAGGAAGGTCTTTCCTACACGGCGTCTGCCGTAGACAGCGAGCAGTTCAGGATCCCCTGCCGCTTGAATGCTTAGAAAAACGAGCCGCACAGGCTACTTTTGGCCAGGTCTATTGAAGATACCTCGCCAAAACTAGCGTCCGTAAACCACTTTTGGCGATGTATTTCTAAAATACCTCGCCAAATCTAGCCATCCGCTGCGAATCGTAGCGATCGGTTGCCAAGCGGTGGACAGCGGCGCGAGTAACGCCTCCACCGTCTGGCGACAGGTGGCTACGGCCGGACAGGTGGCTACGTGCCACATGAGTTCGCCGAAGGCGCCATTTCGTTTAACCCGCAGCCAACGGCGAGGAACTTCAATAAGCCCGCCAGTTTGCTGCGTATGGGGTCGAAAGGAAGGCGAGCCTAACGATCACTGGCAGCGATGTGCTCCCTTGGCTGTTTTCTTTGCGTCCTTAGCGCCTTTGCGGTGAGACCCACCGGCCCTGACCCCATGTGCCGCCCTGCGGGTTAGGTTTCAGTTCCGAGACCGATTCATTACCCCGCACCCGCTCCAAAGTTCACAATTTGCCATAGACAGAGGATCCGCAACGCGGGGTTAGTTTGACGGCCATCGGGTATTGACCAAGCATCCGCCGAGCGGTCCGCTATCGATTTGCACCGATCCCCCGTGCTGTTGTAGGATTCGGTTGACAATCGCTAGCCCCAACCCTAGCCCTGAGTGGGACGACGCTTGATCCTCGTCTTGCGATCCAGGATCGATTCGTACGAACGGTTTCATCACCTCGCTACGAAAATCCCCCGGGATACCCGGTCCATCATCCTCAACATCGATGCAAACGAATCGATGGCTCTCTCTATGCGAATTCAACTCATTGCTCTCGGAAACATGGATTCGCACCGTCGAGTCCGCGTAACGCGCCGCATTGGAGGTCAGATTGACAAAGACTCGCTGAAAAGATCGACGATCTGCAAGTACTTTTATGCTCGGATCCGAACCCGCAAAAACCATCTCAACATGCAACTGTGGATAGTCGATTCGCAACGCTCTTAAGATGCCTTCCAAGGCAAGGTTAATCGTGATGATTTCTTTGGACTGGAGTGGTTCAGCTTGCTCGTTTCGAACATAGAAAAGAATCTCCTGCACAATGGCTTCGATGTCATCGATGGACTGGAGCATCACCAATCCTGGAGAATCAAGCCCTTGATCGATCTGCGATCGAGGAACAAGGGCCGCTGCAAATTTCAACCGTGATAACGGAGTTCGAAGCTCGTGGGAGACGACCTGCAAGAGCTCTTTTTGCGTTCGAATGACGCTCTCCGTCTTCGATGCCATCGTATTGAACGCCACGGCCAGTTTGGTAGCTTCTCCAAGTTTCGTCGCATCGACCCTGGCGCTGAAATTCCCGTCTGCAATCTCCACGGCCGCATTCTCGATCTTCCGAAACCTCAAAGAAACTTTAATGATCATCCAGGCAAGAACCGCCAAAGCCACCAATAGCCAGCCGAGAATCCCATACCCTGCGGCCACCTGAGCATAATTGGTAACCTCCAGCAACGGCCCCAAGCAAAGCACTTGGCTTGAATCCCTGAGTTCAAGGGCAACAAAACTACCAGCATCCGTCTGGTAGAAGACACTCTCGTGGTAATCCGTGAGCTTTTCGGAGACTGTACCGGGTAAGCTCTCGCGCTGTTCTAGGCGAATCGGGACTCGTAACAGACTCGAATATTTACTGATGGTTGCCTGGACATCTCCGGAAGATTCCAACGCGTCGCGAATGCCCTTGAGCCAGCTATCGACCTGAAGCTCGATGAATCGATTGGTCAAACGACCAATCGGACCGCAAAGCAGGTACTGGTCTTTGCTTAACGGTACGCCGAGATAATCGATCATGCCATCGGCATAACGAACGATAAATCCATCGGTTTTTTTTAGACGCGACTGCTCGGACTCCGCAAGCTCAGCGATGGGGAGAATCGCAAGGGGACCGACGCTCTGTTTACCGAACTCAGCAAGCTTGTTTCCTTGCTCTTGCGGTGGGCAAGCAACAAGTTGATCCGCGAGGAAATGGAGCTGATCGAGGTGAACTTGCGATAAACCTGCGATCACCCGATTGCGGTCCGAATAAACCTCCCGAAATAGTATCGCCTCGACAGTCCACTTGATCGATAAAACCACACATACAAAAACGATGACAACCTGAATAAAAAATCGAATCATAGGTATTCTGACAGCATATAGCCATCTCCGTAGACCGACTGGAGCCTCAAAGGATTCTTTGGATCCGTCTCGATCTTGCGTCTCAATCGCAACACATGCATATCGATAGAACGATCCCCGAAATCGTACGATTCGCTCGTATGCACTCGGTTGAACAGCTCCTCACGACTCGTAAGCTTGTTTTTGTTTCTAGCCAGAACCACTAGGATGTCAAACTCCGCATTCGTGAGCTTGATCGGCTTACCGTGCAACTCCAGCAACCTACTTTCAAGGTGAATGACCAAATCTCCTACTTCGAGGACCTCTTGCGTGCCCTGTGCATTGTTGCCGTAGCGGCGCAGATGAAGTTTCAGGCGAGTGACCAGCGCCATCGGCCGCACAGGCTTGGATAAAAAATCGTCGGCCCCAACCTCCAAACCGAGCACTTCGTCGAGTTCTTCATTGCGGGCGGTCAAGATGAGGATCGCACCCTGATAATAGGGCCGTACCTGCCGACAGATAGTAAAACCGTTCGATCCTGGCAAATTGATATCAAGCACCACCGCATCGGGTTGGATACCAAGGATTCGATCGACGGCTCGATCGCCATGCCCCTCGATTTCAACGCGGAAGTCGTTCTCCTGCAGAAACGCGCGCATGATCTTGGCAAGCTTCAAATCATCTTCGACCAATAGTACCGTCTGCATTTCGATAGGTTGAGTGTCGGAGGCCTGTGAACTAGAGGGACGAGATCCAATGATACAACGAAACTCGTTACCGAACAAACAGGTGGCAACCGCCGCACGGGTGCCAGCGGTTTGCCTTCGACAGAAAAAAATTTTGAAAAATTCTAGGTTCGCTCAGATACATATTTCGCTATACGCGATTTTTAGTGACAATTCAGTGACAATTGCTTTGGCTAATAGGCAAACCTGCAAAACCCAATGATTTCGACAGTTTAGGCTTGTGACAATTCAGTGACAATTGCATTGGCTTATGCACCAGAGGCGGTTGCTTATGCTGCAAGCTCCCGATTCCTGCTTGCCAGGATGCAATTGTCACAAACTTGTGACAATTGTTTTCTTGCAATACGCGTAACGATCGTTTTAATGGCGACGCGGTAAGGTGCTTCTCGAAAAACCCGGTTTTCGAGGAGCACCGAGCCGACTTGTACACTGAGCAAGGTTGCTCGGTTTTTTTCCTTTCATGTTGCGTACCGATAATTTTTTCTCTTTTGGCTATTTGCCAAGGAGTAAAGGGATGAGACTTTTTTTCACACGAGTTGCACTTGCACTCGTGGTCGCGGCAACGGCTTACGCACAGAGCCAAGCTG
This sequence comes from Planctomycetota bacterium, assembly GCA_003671195.1. Lineage (GTDB taxonomy): Bacteria > Planctomycetota > Planctomycetia > Pirellulales > Pirellulaceae > JBKCUI01. The sequence goes on along the minus strand of QWPJ01000186.1, from coordinate 188 downwards.
GCACGATTACGTTCGGCTCCGGTGGTAACACGTTCAATATGGAGTTTGTCACGATCGGCAATCCTGGCAATGCTGCGGATACGGATGCAAATGCCCAGCCGCTGAACGCAGGTGCCGTGGGATACAGCTACGACATTGGCAAGTTCGAAGTAAGCGAGGATATGATCGAGAAGTACAACGCGAACTTT
>QWPJ01000135.1 GCA_003671195.1 Planctomycetota bacterium | reverse complement strand
GCCGAGACAGGCGTCGGACCTTCCATCGCATCGGGCAACCAAACGTGGAATGGGAACTGCGCTGACTTTCCAATCGCTCCGATCATCAGCAGCCAAGCGATGGTCGATAGAAGCCCTGCGTGTTTCTCAGCAAGGACCGGTGCGGCATCGAAAATGGTTTGGAAGTCCAAGCGGGCAAACCAGCTTTGCGATGCCCCCACATCGGTGTGTCCGATGGCGTAGGCCAGGAGCAGGATTCCGAAGAGGAACGCGGTATCGGCGATGCGGTTGACCAAAAACGCTTTGGTCGCAGCCCGGGCTGCCGAGGGTTTGCGGAACCAATAACCGATCAGCAGGTAGCTGCACGTCCCGACACCTTCCCAGAAGGCGTACATCATGAGCAAGTTATGGGAGAGGACCAGCATGGTCATCGAGAAGACGAACCCACAGAAGACCGCAAAGTAACGCGCATAACCGTCGTCGCCGTGCATGTAGCCTTTGGAGTAGATCGCGATCATCGCCGAGATCGACGTGACGGCCGAAAGGAGCGTCAAGCAGAGCGTATCGACGCGGAGCGCAAGATTGAGGTCCACGTTGCCGATTTCCAGGTAGCGGTATCCTTCGGCGATCTGAAATCCAGTATCGGACGCTTCGGCATTCCATTGAAGCAGGACCATCAGGGCGCATGCGGCCGAGATGAGCAAGGATACGATCGCCGGAATGTGCGCGTAGTGTTTGTCACCACGGAAAGACAGGATCGTACAGACGATACAGCCTACCAAGGGTGCAAGTGGAATAAGCCAAACGAGAGATTCGAAATTAAGCACGCTGGTTGACCTCCAACACGATGGGAGAGGTTTTCTGGTCTTGATCTAAGGATGCTTGCATGGAACTAGGGACCGGTCTGTCCAAGGGATCCAATCCTGCTGGACTGAGTTTGGGATAATTTTCTTCGTGCTCGAGGTCTTGGTAATCTCCATCGGTGGACTTCGGTAGGATCGTTTCGCTCAAATCGTCCCAGGCCTGAACGTCCAAGGTGGCTTTGCGTCGGTAGAGAGACACGACCATCGCCAGAGCGATCGCTGCCTCGCATGCCGAGATGGTCAGCACCATGACGGCCAGAATCTGGCCTTGATAATTCTGATGGTATTTCGAGAAGACGATGAGGTTGAGGCTCACCCCCGAAAGCATGGTTTCCAGGGACAGGAACATCAAAATCAGAGATCGTCGGGTCAAAAAACCGATCAATCCTAGGGCAAAGAGAATGCCTCCTAGTAGGAGGAGGTTCTGGACTTCGGAGTGACTCACGACAGGTCCCTTTCTGGTTTCTGTGCCAAGACGATCGCTCCGAGCGTGGCGACTAAAAGGACCGTACCGGCCAATTCGATCGCAAGCAGATAATCGGTAAACATCGAACGCCCAAGTCCCGAGGTTTTGGCTGGAACAAACGCATTGAGTTGCTCTTGGGTCATGCTCGCTTCGGGCACCGGAGGCATCGCCGTGCCAGGAGATGGACCAGGTTCGGCCAAGCTATAAGGTCGCGTCAGGTCGAGTTTCACCGGCAGGATTTCACCAGACTCCGAAACGCTCCAAGCGATCGCCAAAAGCAAACTTGTAGCGACCACCGTTGCGATCACGGGGCTCGTCAACTGAACGTCGTACCATTGAAGCTGTGCTTTTTGTGCGAACATCAGCACGAACAAGAAGATGATGATGGTCGCACCGGCATAGACGATCATGGTCGCAGCGGCGATGAAATAAGCCGACTGCATGAACATCACCCCGCAGGAGGAAAGGACCGCCGTGGCAAACCCCAAGGCTGCATGGACAGGCTCTCGGGTGGTGATAAACGCAATTCCGCCCGCGACGGCCAAAATGCTAAAGCACATGCGGACGAACGAATCGAGTTGCATCGGAATCGAAGTAAAAGCCATCAAAGCCGCGAACGCGAAAAGCCCCGCACCGGCCCAAGCCATCATTTTCGACTTGATCAGCCCGTGTTGGAGCAGCAAGTAGGCAACGGCCCCGAGGAGAATCACCAGCAGAAGAATCTGAGCGAGATTCCCCTGAAATGGATCGCCGTTAACCAGCGGCAAATTTTTCGGGTCAATCGGTAAAGGGTTCACTGATGGCCTCTTACGTCGTTTCTATCGATCGAGTGTCTGGTCACTGAATCTGTGTTCACTGAAATTTTGTCTATTGAAAGTATCTATCTGTTGAACCGCAGGCTGGAAAAAATCAGCCTGACTTCCCGCGACCCGGAGGGGGCGGAGCATCCTTGGCCGTCGGGGACAATTCGGCGGCGGGGCCAAGGTTTCCTCGGTTGGTCCTGACCGGATCGTGGCCGGACTTGACCGTCTCGTCGAAGACCGACAGGAGTTTTTCTTTGTCGAAGATCATCTCTTCTCGGGTCATACCCGTCAGATCGTAGATGCTCGTCAGTTCGATCGCATCGACCGGGCAAGCTTCCTCGCACATCCCGCAGTAGATGCATCGGAGTTCATCGATGGTAAACGTCGCAGGGAACTTGTCGCGATCTTTCCAATGCGGATCGTCCTTGGGGGCCGGAGCCGCAATGATCTCGATGCAATTGGCCGGGCAAGCCGTCTGGCACATGTAGCAAGCAACGCATTTGACACGGCCCGCTTCATCGCGATTCAACCGATGAACACCCCGGTAATTCGGCGGAATCTCGGGTTCGACTTCCGGGTACTGACGCGTGGTCGCTTTGCCCGATACCGCATGCCGGACTGCAGTTGCCAATCCGGAGGCAATCGCCGGCAAATACAGAGCGTCCAGGATGCTCATCTTGGGAGCTTCTCCCCACTTGACCGACTTCTTGGCCGATGGCTTGTTCATCTGGGCTTCGTTTTTCTGGAGATCGTTTTTCTGGGGATCACTCATACGAGACCGCTCCTTGGGGTGAGAGTCCTTGTCGCCTTGCTTCGGTGGTTGCCATGGAAGCATTGAACTTCGCGGCGCTGTAGTAGGCAGCAAGGACAGGAAGGATGACCGTAGCAACCAAAAGATGCTTGGGGAGTCCGAGCGACAGCACGATCGCTACGCCGACGAGATTGATAAGCCCGAGCGGAATCAGACCCTTCCAGGCCAAACCCATCAATTGGTCGAATCGGAATCGGGGCAAGGACCAACGCAAAAGGATGATCACCAAGACCACCAACGCGACCTTGGCCAGCAAAACGCCCAAGCCTAGCAGTAGGATCGGCGTGGAAGCTCCCGAGGGGCCTGGCAGGCCTGGAAAGTGCCAGCCGCCGAGAAACAGCAGGGCCGTCAGGAAGCTGACCGTGACAATGTGTGTGTACTCGGCCAAGAAATAAAGAACGAATTTGATCCCGCTGTATTCGGTGTGGAACCCACCGACGAGCTCTTGCTCGCATTCGGGCAAGTCAAACGGGAGCCGGTTGGTTTCAGCCAACGCTGCGGTGAAGAACACCAGCATCGCAACAGGTTGCCAGAAGACGTTCCAATCCAGAAGACTCCCGGATTGAGCTTCGACGATTTTCTCGATGTTCAGCGAGCCGGTAATCGCGATGACCCCGAGGATCGAGAGCCCGAGCGGAATCTCATAGCTGATGAACTGTGCGCAGGAACGGATCGCACCGTAGATGGAGTATTTGTTGTTCGAAGCCCAGCCACCGATGATGATCCCGTAGGCCGACAGGGAGCTGATCGCAAGCATCATCAGGATGCCGATATCGATTCCTGGAGCAACAACGAATCGAAACCCATCTTTGTAGTCCGTTGCGACGGGTCCAAAGGGCATGACGACCAGCGCGAACATGGCGGTGATCAAGCTGAAAGCCGGCGCCAGAAAATACAGTGCCGTAAAGACGTGGTCGGGGATGAGTTGCTCTTTGAGAAAGATCTTGATGCCGTCGGCGATCGCTTGGAAAAGTCCAAAAGGTCCGACCCGGTTGGGCCCGACTCGGTCCTGAACGTAAGCAGCGATTTTTCGCTCGACAAAGGTCATGTAAAGACCTAGGAACGGCACGACGGCCAGGATCACTCCGATCGCCGCCAGGGCGGGCCATAGGACAGGCCAAAACTCGAATAAGCTATTGATCATCAACGGTGTTCCTTGTGGGGGCTCCCTGGAGCGCTATGAGCTTTTGGCCGCAGCGGTGTGATTGACGAACTTGGCAAGTCGCACTCCATGCTCCCCGAGATCTCCGGTGGCAATCGCCGAGAGTTCAGGGATCTTGGTTCCGATCTCCTTGCGCAACGCCATGGCGTTGAACAAGCCCGCACGCCCGGCCAGATCCATAAGAATCCGGCCGTCGGCTCGGGCTTCCTCTGGAGGACGAATCGATGCATGGGTGCTTTGGGCTAGCCCTGCATGGTTGACGTAGGTTCCATCCCGCTCGGCGAACGATCCTGCAGCGAAGACCACATCGGCCCGTTCGCTCAGTGGGGATGGGAAGATGTCTTGGACGATCAACAGCGACGGGGTTCCGACGGCTTGGTCGATCTTCTCGTTGACCCAACCAGAGCTGGATCCTCCGACGACGAACCAGGCGCTGGCCGAGGATTTTCCGAGCGATTCGGCATGGATGACCGATCCCTCGAAATGCCGCAGGATCGCTTCGATACCGTTGCGATTCGGGCATTTTTCCGCTCGAATGGTGAATTTGACTTTGCCCGCTGCGGGGGATTCTCCCTTGGGACCCTTGGGGTACAGATCGTCGCTGCCTACGACAGGAACAGGCCCGAGAGTCAACTTGGTTCTCGCATCGATTCCCTTGATGTACGAGGCCAGCAGGTAAGCTTCCTCGACCGTCATGAAAGGGGACAGGACGACGACGAAACCCGAGGGGTCGTTTTGGATCGCCGAATGGATCCGCTTGCGAGCTTCGGCCAAGACCGTTGGCCATGGATCGGCAAACGACAGATCCGAGGGAGCTGTCGAGCGGGCCGTCGCATTGACGTTCGAAGGTGGGTTCTTGAGTCTCGGGTACTTGATGCGTCGCTCGTCGTGGATGTATTTGAATCCAAACCGGCCTTCGTCGCACATGAAGTGCCCTTGGGCTTGTGGGTTTTCCCTGGGGCGTAACCGGTAGACTTTGTTGTCGTTTTGATCGACTTGAACGCTGCAGCCCGTCGAGCAACCGGTACATACGCTATCGGCGTGCTTGAGCCACCAGACCCGTTTCTTGTAGAGGAAGTCCTTGCTGCAAAGGGCACCGACGGGGCACAGGTCGACGACGTTGCCAGCGAGTTTGTTGTTGCAGGGGGTCTCTGGAAAGACATCGATCTCTTCGTGCGATCCCCGAGCGACGACTTGGAGCTCGGCCGTTCCGCTGATCTCTCTTGTGAAGCGAACGCAGCGGGTGCACATGACACAGCGGTCGGTAAACAGGGCGATCTGTTCTCCGATGTGGTACTTGTCCTCACGTTGGATTTTCGGCTCATCGAGTCGGCTGTGGGCCTTGCCATACTTGTAGGTGTAATCCTGCAGGTAGCACTCGCCCGCTTGATCGCAGATCGAGCAATCGAGTGGATGATTCAACAGCAACAGTTCGAGGGTCATCTGTTGCGAGGTTTTCACTTTGGACGAATCGGTCCGGATGATGGTCCCTTCTTTGATCGGCGTTTGGCAACCCGGTACGAGTTTGGGACCCATGGCGACGGTTCCGTCGGGTTTGGTCTCGCCGACTTCGACCAAGCACATGCGGCATGAGGCTACGACCGAGAGCGATTCGTGCCAGCAGTAGTGTGGGATCTCAATCCCAGCTTTTCGAGCCGCCAAGATGCAGTTGTCCTTAGGATCTGCATCGACCTCGATGTCATTGACTTTGACTTTGACCACTTTTATTGCTTTCCCAAAAAGTGTTAAGTGCTTCGGGCTAGTGAGCGCCAGCAAGAGCTAAGCTCTCGCTGCGCCGTCCGCTTTTGATGTACTCTTCGAATTCGCCACGGAATTTGTTGATCGCTGTTTTGATCGGCCAAGCGGCCCCGTCGGCAAGTCCACAGATCGTCGTGCCAGGAATGGTCCCAATCGAATTGGCGATTTCCATAAGCAGATCGATATCGCTGAGCTTGCCTTTGCCCTCTCGGATGCGCTCAAGGATCTTGGTCGACCAAGCGGTCCCTTCGCGGCATGGGGTGCATTGTCCGCATGATTCGTGGGCGAAGAACCGGCAGGCGTTGTACAGGACATCGACCATGCTGGTATGGTCATCGATGACGACCACCGCAGCGGTCCCGAGTCCAAGGCATCCGACGCGTCCTGGACCATTGAAGTCCAGCGGTGTGTCGAGTTCGGCATTGGTCATGAATCCCATGCTCAAGCCCCCGGGAATAACCGCCTTGGCCTTTCGCCCCTTCCAAACCCCACCGGCATGCTGATCGATCAGATCGCGGGCAGAGATTCCCATCGGCAGTTCGACCAGGCCGGGCTTGTTGACGTGTCCGCTGATGCAGTAGAGCTTCGGTCCGTAGGAACCTGCATCGCGCGGGTTGTTGGGGTCCTTGGGGACTCCCATCGATTGGAACCACTCGGCTCCGTGGTTGATGATGTGCGGGATACACGCCATCGTCTCAACGTTGTTGACGACAGTAGGCCTGCGAAAGGCGCCTTCGATGGCCGGAAACGGAGGCTTGATCCGGGGCCAAGCTCGTTTGCCTTCGAGGCTTTCGATCAAGCCGGTTTCTTCGCCGCAGATGTACGCACAGGCCCCGCGGTGGAGATAGATATCCAGGTCATAGCCCGATCCGAGAATGTTCTTGCCGAGCAGATTGTTCGCATACATCTCATCGACCGCTTTTTGCAGGGCTCGATAGCATCGGCCATACTCGTAGCGAAGATAGAAATAAGCGGTCGTCGCGCGGGTGGCGAAGCTGCTGATGACGATCCCTTCGAGAACCTGATGCGGATCCTCTTCGATCAGCACGCGGTTGTTGAAAGTCCCCGGTTCGCTCTCGTCGCCGTTGATGCACAGGTAGATCGGACCCTGAACGTCCTTGGGCAGGAACGTCCACTTGAGTCCCGTCGGGAACCCTGCCCCGCCGCGCCCTCGTAGCCCAGAGTTCTTGACCAAATCGATGACTTCGGTGTTGGCCATCTTCAAGGATTTCGCCAAAGCCTCATAGCCGCCATCGGCGCGGTAGGTGGCAAGCGACTGGCTATCGGGCTTGCCGACTCGACCTAACAAAACCGGTTTGAATTCCGTTGGACTCATGTTGGATTCCCGCTTCAAGCTTTCTTGGTTGGAGCGTTTGGCTCGTTGGCGATGCGTTCGACATCTTCGAGGCTGCATCGCAGGTGCAGCTCATCTTCAAGCAGGATGCACGGGGCGCCGTCGCAAGCCCCCAGGCACTCGGCCAGCTCGATCGTCAGTTTCCCATCGGCCGTCGTTTGGCCTGGGACGATATGGTATTTTTCGCAAAGGGCCGCTAGGAGTTCTTCGCCTCCTCGGAGCATGCATGGGAGCGAGCGGCATACCCAAATCCGTTTTTGCCCGAGCGGATTGTCTTCGGTCCGAAAGAATCCGTAGAACGATGCGGTGTCGCTGATTTGGGCCGGGGAGAGTTCGAGCAATTCAGCGATTTCTTCCATCGCTTTGTTGCTCACGTACCGTCGCTCCTGCTGCACCACGTGCAATGCCGGCAAGGTGACGGCCTGCTTGCTCGGGTAGCGAGGCAAGTGTTCGGCGATGACTTGTTTTGCGTTTTCGCTCAGTTCGCTCATCGATCCAACTCCGCAGCGATGATGTTGATGCTACCGAGCACAGCGGCCACGTCGCTGAGCATGCAGCCTCGGATCATGCGGTTAAATAGAGAAAAGTGAAGCACCGAAGGTGGTCGGGTTCGGGCGCGGTAGGCTTTGAAATCACCGTCCGAGACGATGTAATAGCCAAGCTCTCCGTTGGGGGATTCGGTCGCACCGTAGTACGACTCCTTGGGAGAAGGCATTTGACGGTTAGGCATGATGTTTTCGAAGTGATGGATCAAGCCTTCGATGCTCCGATAGACCTCGGTCTTGTCCGGCAAGCCTTCCTTGCCCGTGCCGGAAATGAACACCGGTCCTGAAGGAAGGTTTTCGATCGCTTGCTCGATGATCTTGAGACTCTCGAGCATCTCCATCATGCGGACTTGGAAGCGTGCATAGCAATCGCCACCCTGAGCACAGCAGACATCGAAATCCAGATCGTTGTAGGCCAGATAAGGCTCATCGCGACGCAGATCCCGCTCGACTCCGCTTGCGCGTGCAACCGGCCCGGTCGCCCCGCCGGCGATCGCATCGGCTTTGCTCAAGACTCCCACATCGCGGGTTCGCTCGACAAAGATCCGGTTCTTCATCACAAGGCCGGCAAAGTCCCGGTAGGCTCGCGGGAAGGTCTTGCAGAAATCACGCACCATCGCAACCCAATCGTCGGTCACGTCGTAGAGCAAGCCCCCTACGCGGGTGTAGCTCGTGTGGAACCGCTGGCCGCTGGCCCTCTCGCAGATCTCGTAGATCTTTTCTCGCTCATTGAACGCATACATAAAGGCCGTCGCACCGCCGAGATCGAGCACACAAGTGCCCGTGCACAGCAGGTGGTCGTGGATGCGCATCAACTCGGCAAAGATCGTACGGATGTACTTGCATCGCGGGGTCAAATCGATTCCCAGAAGCCCCTCGACGGCATGGTGCCAAGCGATTTCGTTGGCCATCGGCGAGATGTAATTCATCCGGTCGACGATCGTCACGTACTGGTTGTAATCGAGGACCTCGGCAAGCTTTTCAAAACCGCTGTGCAGAAATCCGATGTCCGGCTCGGCTTCGACGACCGTCTCGCCGTCGAGCTTCAGTACCAGACGCAAGGTCGTATGGGTCGCTGGGTGCTGCGGACCGAAGTTCAATGTCCACAAGCCTTCGCGGTAGCCGGCATCCAAGTCAGGCGATTCGATCAGGTCCAAAGGCATCTGATTTAGCTCTCCGCGCGGGTGATGATGGGGAAGTTATGGCGTTCGCCCCGGCCCTTGACCGGATAGTCTTTGCGAAGCGGGAAGGATTCGAAGGCGTCGGGCAAAAGCAGCCGCTTAAAGTTTGGATGGCCTTCAAAGACGATCCCGAACATGTCGTAAACCTCTCGCTCGAGCCAATCGGCACCGATCCAAATTGGATAAGCCGACGGAAGCTTCAAGTCCGGTTCGTTCAAGTGCGTTTTGACCGTAAGCCGCTGGCCGCTTTGCGTGTCGAGCAGCAGATAGACCACTTCGAAGCGGTCGGTCGCGCCGGGGTACTCCAGCATGTCGACGGCCGTGATATCGACGATCTGATCCATCCCCGCATCGCGCAGTGCGCGTAACGCTTGGGCGATTTGCAAAGCAGGGACAATCACGCGCTGCTGGGAGCGAAATTCGGACCAAGCTAGCTCGACGCCAGGAAGCTTCGACTCGAGCACTTCTTTAAGGTTTGTAGATTCCGACATCGGTTCAATTCCAAGTGTTTAGTGGATTGGATCGTACTTGGGCTCTTCGAGCTGGAATCCGTTTCGCTCGCGGATTCGGACCAACTCGTCTTGGTCGAAGCGACTAGGTCCGTCCGGAAGAATCCGAAGCTTGAACTCGCGGGCATTGTAAGTCCCGGTCTTCTTGATCTTCTCTTGAAGATCCATGATCGCCTTGATCAACTGCTCAGGACGTGGCGGGCAGCCCGGGATGTAGATATCCACCGGAAGGAATCGATCGATGCCTTGGACCACCGCATAGGTGTCAAAAACACCCCCGGTGCAAGCGCATGCGCCCATCGAAATGCACCACTTCGGTTCAGGCATCTGAAGCCAAATACGCTGCAAGACCGGGATCATCTTCATGACCACACGGCCAGCGACGATCATCAAGTCGCACTGCCTAGGAGTAAACCGCATCACCTCGCTACCAAAACGCGACAGATCGTGCTTGGAGGCCGCCGTGCTCATGAGTTCGATGCCACAGCAAGCCGTTGCAAATGGCATCGGCCAGAGACTGTTGGCACGCGCCCAAGAGGCCGCCGCATCGATGCTGGTCAGAAATACGTTATCGCCAAGTTGCTTGTTTATTTGCGTCGCCAATCGAAGACTCCTTTGCGGTAAGCCACCCAATAGGCAAGGCCCAGGGTTGCAAGAAGGACCATCAAGACAGCCAGGACCGCGGGCCGAAACGATTCGGGCACTCCGTCAGGAGCCAAGAGCGATACGGCCCAGGGATACAAAAACAACAGTTCAATGTCGAAAACCAAAAACAAGATCGCCGTCAGGTAGAACTTGATGTCGAAGGGCTTCTTCGCATCTCCGATCGGATCCATCCCCGACTCGTAAGGCATGTCCTTGATCCGCGTCGGTCGCCGAGGAGCCACCAAGTGTGGCAAGAAAAGCGAGACGGCCGCAAAGCCGAGGACGGCGATGAGGTAGATCAGGATGGGCAAGTGAGCGATCACTAGAAAACCTCCGACGGAGCTTTCGAACATTCAACCGACTCTAGTCCGCCAAGCGCGAGTTCCCTCGCCCTAACCCTGCCGGACCGATCACCCAATGATCCTTCGGACCAAACAGGTGACTTTGTGAAATTTTTCACAAACTAATCCGCAGTATTGTAGAGAATTGCGACGATTTGTCAGGGGCAGATGTTGTTATTTTCTTGGGAATATCTGGGAACCCAAGAGAATCAAAGCTAATGGAGCCGTCGTGGGGGGGTGGGCGGCTAAGGCTTCTTGGCGGGAGCCGAATCTGGGGTGGGGCTTGCGACGGGCGTGTTTTTGGATTCGTCAAGTTTCTTGATCTCGTCGAGTTTCTTGGCGGTGATCACAGCGGGGAGTTCCTTGCCTTTGGGCACGAACTTGATCGAGATGCTGTTGACGCAGTGACGGGAATCTTTTTTGGTCATCTTTTCGCCGTTGAAGACGTGGCCGAGGTGACCGCCGCAGTTTTTGCAGGTGATTTCGATGCGGGATCCATCGGGGTCGGTTTCTCGGTGGATTGAGCCTTTGATTTCATCGTCGAAAGCAGGCCAACCGCAACCGCTGTGGAACTTGTCGTCGGATTTGTAGAGCGGGGCGTTGCAGCGTTTGCACAGGTAGGTTCCTTCGACGAAATGGTCGGTGTACTTACCGGTAAAAGCGTATTCGGTTCCTTTATTGAGCAGAACCCAGCGTTCTTCGGGGGTCAATTTGTTGTATTCGGGTTCTTCCATCTTCTTACCTTTGGAGTTAGCGTTCAACTTGGCGTTGGGGATTCCGCCCCGGCCAACGGGGACTTTGGCCGTTTCTTTGCCTTCTTCTTGTTGAGCCGAAGCTTTAGCGTTTTTGGGGGGTTGGGCCAATAAGTTCCCGGTGGGGCGCAGGAGCAGACCACCGAGGATGGCGAGCACGATTAAGGGGAGGAACCAGGACAGTTTTGTCAAAGGGCAACACGTAGATTGGGTAGGCATGTGGACCTCGGTTGATCGGTTGGTTCAATCAGATTGGCAACAGGTTCGAACGACGGTGTTAGTATACGCGAAGCGACAAGCGGAGTGGCGAGCAAGTCCTGGAGAACGGGTTTTCTTCGAGAATTAGCCCAGACCATGCGCCAGCGCATCCCCTCTTGGCCTCCGTCGCCTTTACGCCGAAAGGCATCCTCTTTGGCCTCCGTCGGCTTCATGCCGTCGGGGCCAAGGCTCTTCAGCTAG
>QWPJ01000012.1 GCA_003671195.1 Planctomycetota bacterium | reverse complement strand
CAGGTGCCAGGCACCTTTCGGCTCCCCTGCGGACCTCGATTTGCTAGCAATCCCCGCGACCCCCACCAGGTGCCAGGCACCTTTCGGCTCCCCTGCGGACCTCGATTTGCTAGCAATCCCCGCGACCCCCACCAGGTGCCAGGCACCTTTCGGATCCCCCGCCGACCTCGATTTGCTAGCAATCCCCACGACCCCCACCAGGTGCCAGGCACCTTTCGGATCCCCCGCCGACCTCGATTTGCTAGCAATCCCCGCGACCCCCACCAGGTGCCAGGCACCTTTCGGCTCCCCTGCCGACCCCGATTTGCTAGCAATCCCCACGACCCCCACCAGGTGCCAGGCACCTTTAGGCTCCCCTGCGGACCTCGATTTGCTAGCAAACTTCGCGACCCCAGCTAGGTGCCAGGCACCGGGTTACGCGATGTTCGTTACAGCTATTTTTTGTTTTTTGCTAGCTTTCATGTCGACTTTTGGGCCGAAGCAAGCCCACGCCCAAGCTCCCACACCAGTATCAGAATCACCAATAACTTCGCCGGCCTTGAAAGCAAAGTTCGAACTCGATATTCAACCGATCCTCACAGCCCGAGGATGCAACTCCGGTCCCTGCCACGGTAAGTCCCGAGGCCAAAACGGATTTGCCCTATCCCTCCTGGGCTTCGACTCCGAGATGGACTATCGCTCGATCGTCACCGATGCCCGAGGTCGCCGCGTCGCCCCAGCAACCCCGGCCGATAGCCTCCTGCTCCTCAAAGCAACCGCCCAACTCCCCCACGGAGGCGGCAAAAAACTTCAACCGGATTCGCCCGACTACCAAACCCTTCTCCTTTGGATCGAATCGGGTTTCCCCCGTATCAGCCAGTCCGATCCGACCCTGACCCAAGTCTCGATCAGCCCATCACCCAAACCCCTGGCCCCAGGCGAAGAACTGAACCTTCGTGTCACTGCCTCCTACAGCGATGGCTCAACCCGCGATGTGACGCAAACGAGCGCCTACCAATCGAACGAACCTGCCGTCCTTGCCGTGAAGCCCGACGGATCAATCCGCGCCGGCTCACTTCCCGGCGAAGCGACCATCATGGCTCGCTACATGGGAAACATCGCGACTTGGTCCTCGGCCATCCCCAGACCCGATCCGGTCGACCCGAACACCTATGCCCAACTCCCCCGAAAAAACTTCATCGATGAACTGGTCTACCAACGCTTAGCGCACCTGAATATCGTTCCTAGCAAACCCGCATCGGATTCGCAGTTCTTACGCCGCGCCTACATCGACGTCATCGGTCGACAACCCACCAGCGATGAAGCTCGCGATTTCCTTCAAGACCCCAACCCCGAGAAACGCATCGCCCTGATCGATGCGCTGCTCGAACGACCCGAATACGCCGACAACTGGGCCAACAAATGGGCCGACCTTCTCCGGCCAAACCCCTACCGCGTCGGTATCAAAGCCGTCCTGAGCCTCGATACCTGGATCCGCGACGCGTTTCGACAAAACCTTCCCTACGATCAGTTCGTTCGAGGAGTCCTGACGGCCCGAGGCAGCAACTGGAAAAACGGTGCCGTGACTATCTTTCGAGATCGACGCGAGCCGGATGAAATCGTAACGATGGCCAGCCAACTTTTCCTAGGTATCCGTCTGGATTGCGCCAAATGCCACCAACATCCCTTCGAAGTCTATGGCCAACATGACTTCTACTCCTTTGCAGCTTTCTTTTCCCGCGTCGGATTCAAGGGCACCGGCCTGTCTCCCCCCATCTCCGGCGGCGAAGAAACTGTCCTGGTGAAATCCAGCGGCGATGTCAAACACCCCCTGACGGGCAAAGCACTTACCCCAAAAATCCTACGCGGCTCTGAAGTCCCCATCTCCGAAGGAGATGACCCCCGCGAAAAACTCGTCGATTGGATGGTCAGTGAGTCCAATCCCACATTCGCTCACGTCGCTGTCAATCGCGTTTGGGCGGAACTCTTCGGTGTCGGTATCGTCGACCCTGTCGATGATCTCCGTGCGACCAACCCTCCGAGCAACCCTCAACTCCTAGATCAGCTCGCCACGCATTTTCGCAGCATCGGTTTCAACCAAAAAGAACTTCTCAAGACGATCCTTCAATCCCATACCTATGCGCTCGCCTCAGAACCGAACGAAACGAACCGTGGCGATCACCGAAATTTCTCGCGCCACTACCGCCAACGACTTCGCGCCGAAGTCCTCGCCGATGCGATCTGCGATATCACCGAAACAACCCAGCCTTACTCTGGCTCGCCTAACGGTACCCGCGCGATGCAACTCTGGACCGTTCGTACCGAATCGGAACTCCTCGATGCTTTCGGCCGTCCTGACCCCAACCAAGATCCGCCCTGCGAACGGATCCCCGAATCGACCGTCGTCCAAGCCCTCCATCTGATGAACGCTCCTGCGATCGCCTCGAAGATCACTGACGACAACGGCCGTGCCAAACGCCTGGCCAGCTCCGAAATGCCCCCTGAAAAAATCCTCGAAGAACTCTATTTGGCAATCTTTTCCCGTTTTCCCGAAGCTACCGAACTTTCCGATCTAGCCGGCGAATTCGGAAAACCCAACAATGATCGCCGAAAACTGGTCGAAGATATCCTCTGGTCGATGCTCAACTCTCCGGAATTCACTCACAAGGATTGAATCATGCTCCGACGTCATTGGCTCCAATTGGGTGTCGCTGGACTCGCTGGCGGTAGCTTCGCGAACCTCTTGCAACTGCGAGAAACCTGCGCCGCTAGCCTCCCTGCGAACAAACAGCCATCGAGCTGTATCTTGATTTGGATGGATGGCGGGCCAACCCACTTCGAAACCTTCGACCCAAAGCCCGAAGCTCCCGTCGAAATTCGCGGTGAATTCCAACCCATCCCTACCAACGTCTCAGGTATCCAAATCTGCGAACACTTGCCACAACTTGCAAGCATCGCTAACAAATACGCCATCGTACGCTCCGTCTGCCACAACCAAGGCAACCACGGCGCGGGCAACCACTACATGATGACCGGTGCACCTCCACGAATCCCCGTCGGTTGCGGCGCATTTGTCAGCTTTCACCCAAGCCTCGGTTCGGTCGCTGCTAAAGAACGCCCGGCTCCCCACGGGTTGCCCCCCTACTTCTCCATGCCGAGCATGTCCCGCTCAGGTGGCCCCAATTTCTTGGGCGCAAAATACGCCCCGTTTGTCGTCGGCGGTGACCCCAACAACAAACACTTCCGAGTCCGAGATGTCGAACTCCCTAGCGGCATTACCGACGATCGCTTCGGGGCCCGACGAGACCTACGCCACCTTGTCGATCGACTCCCACGCTTCAGCGATCCTGCAACAGCCGACCCGGTCGTGGCCGTCGATGAGTTCTTCCAACAAGGAGTCGAACTGATCACAACACCCGAAGCCCAAAAAGCGTTCGATATCCAAACCGAGTCCGATGCGACGCGCGATGCCTACGGACGAAATAGCTTCGGCCAACGCGCTCTGCTCGCCCGACGACTCGTCGAAGCCGGCGTGCCATTCGTCACCCTCTACGACGGGGGATGGGATCATCACTCGGACCTCTTTGGCGCCCTGAAAACACGCCTGCCGTCCTGGGATCAAACCGTCGCGGCTCTGATCAACGATCTCGATCAACGCGGACTGCTCGAAACCACCATGGTCATCGCCTTAGGGGAATTCGGTCGCACCCCAAAAATCAGCACGCTGCCAGGACAAGCCAAAGCGGGACGGGACCACTGGGCCAACGCCATGTCGATCCTCTTTGCCGGAGGAGGTACCCCAGGCGGACAAGTCATCGGCGCCACCGACCGCCAAGGCCACTCGGCATGCGAACGGATCCTCTCTCCAGAAAACTTTGTCTCGACGGTCTATCTCAAAATGGGCATCGACCCAGATAAAGTCTATTACACCCCCTCCGGACGACCGACGCACTTGGTCAGCGATCCGACCCCTATCAAAGAACTCATGTAGCCGATGCCCTACCACCAACCCCACCACGCTAGGATCGGTGTTGGTCCATGGATCGGTACCAAGCTGCTCTGTCTCCTGGCCGTCGGATCCGGCCTCGGCGCCCAAGTCCTCGCACAAAACCTCGACGCGGCTCGACTGCTCCCGAGCGGCTCGCAACGCAACTCAACGGTCACCATCGAACTGCCCGGTAAGTTCGAGAAATGGCCAGTGGCGATCTGGACCGAACCGACCCAAACGCCACCGATCCAATGGGCAGCCAGTGAAACCCCTGGAAAGCTCACCGCAAACATCCCCGCCGATGCAAAACTCGGACTCCATTGGGTCCGCTTGCACTCCCCCGAAAGCGTCTCGCCTCTGATGCGGTTCCTTGTGAGCGATCTGCCCGGTGTCCTTGAAACCGAACCCAACGACGCGTTTGCAAAACCCCAAACGATCGATTCGCTACCGGCGGATATTTACGGGCTACTCCAGAAATCCGGAGATGTCGATCACTACCAAGTCAAGCTCAACAAAGGCCAACGGCTCGTCGCAAGCGTCGAAGCGAATCGATCACTCAAATCCCCGATGGATGCTTGCCTCGAGATCGTCGACCAACGCGGGAATATTCTCGCTCAAAACCTCGATTCCCTCGGACTCGACCCTCGAATTGTCTTCATCGCACCCCGCGATGGTCTCTTCTCGATCCGCATCTACGCGTTCCCTGAAGCCCCCGACAGCACCATCGGATACGCTGGTGGTGACAAATACCTCTACCGCATCGAATGCCTTATCGGCGATGTCGATGATTTAGCGGCAGGCTTCCAATCCCAAGCCACCCCCATCGGCGAACCGAGCCAACGCGATATGCCCACTGCGGTGCCTCTTGTGGACAACCAAAGCCGCTACTATTTTTACGGAACCCTCGAATCGCCACGCGACGAAGACGTCCTGCAAATCGAAACCATAGCACCAGGCTTCTGGAAAATCTCGGCAATGGCCGAATCGCTAGGCTCGACACTCGATCCAGTGATCGAAGTTCTCGACGGAGCCAACAAGTCCCTTGGCAAACAAGGTGAAACTGGGGAGATCAAGGACCCTGTCCTTGTTGGCCAAATGAAAACCGCCGGTGTTTATCGCATCGCTCTGCGGGATCTGCACGGTCGCTTTGGCCCCTCGGTTCGATACCGTCTGGAACTCGAAAACGAGGCTCCCTTGGTCCTAGGTTCGCTTGCCAATGACATCATCCAAGGCAAATCCGACAAGCCAACAGAAATCGAAGTGACCCTAGAACGGACACACGGGTGCATCGACGAAGCAACGGTGCGGCTGGTCGGACTTGGACCCGAATACACGTGCGAACCTGCAATCTCCAAAGCAAAAGAAGAGAGCGAAAAAAAGGTCGTCTTGAAAGTGACCGCAACTCCCAAAGCCGATGGCTCAGCCGCAGCGGCTTGGGCCGGCCCTGTCTGGATCGAAGTCGAAACTCAGGGCCGCAATGAAAAGCAATTGGCGAACGCAGCTAGCACCAAACAACCGTACCTTTGGCTGCGTATCGCACCGTAAAAACATTTCTTCATGTCTTTTAGAAGGTATTGGTAAAACCAAAAAGACGGTTTATTTGGTTCGCAAAACCTTCAAAGATCTACATAGAAAATCGCACTATGGCATCCCACCAGCAACTTCTTTATCACCTTGTTTTCAGCACCAAGGAGCGAATACCCCTGCTTAGAAATGATGGGATTAGGGAATCTGTATGGAACTACATGGCGGATACGGTGCTTTCACAGTTAGCCATTCCCAGAAGGAATCGGTGATCCACTACATCGATCGGCAATTGGACCACCATCGAATCCGAACCTTTAAGGAAGAGTATTTAGCTATGCTTGAAGCCTGTGAAGTTGAATACGATCCAAGATACATCTGGGAATAAAGCTAACGCAACCCTCCAAGTGTCGCCCTCCGGGCTTAAGAGTAGTGGGGGGGGGTGCTCGGTATCCGGTGGCTTACGCACACCGGCAGGGAAGTGCCGCCCTCCGGGCTAAAACCTAACAGCCCTTTCCCTTTGCACAGCATCGGTCTTCAAGACCACAGGGCGATACTTCCCTGCCGTTGTGCGTAAGCCACCGGAGACTGAAATCCTACTTGCTGATCTTGTAGACGATCAACTCATCTTGGTCTCGGATGTAAAGGTTGCCATCGACGATCACCGGATGTGGCCAACTCTCGCCATTGTGTGTCGCAAGCTTAAACTTACCCAATAACTTGTACGCATTGGTATCGGTGTCGATCATGGCCATCATGCCATCTTGATACCTAAAGAAAAGCTTCTTGTCGGCAGCGACGATCGCGGCCGAACCGCCCCCGGCTCCGCGTCGTTTGTCCCAAAGATCCTTACCGGTCTTCCACTCGACACAAGCCGGAAAGCCATTGTTATGGCCATGACCCATGTACACATGCTCGCCGATCATGATCATCCCACCATGATGGTTCTGCAACTCCTTGGAGGACTTATAGTAAACCTCTTTGACGCCCAAAGTTCGATTCGCCTTGGGCGAAATCTCCAGTAGGGCCGTACCTCCATCTCCATACCCGGTCGAGCAAAAGACGTAGTTTCCACTGACAAGCGGGGTTGGAATGTTCGCAGTCGTATTGGCCACCCGATCGTAGTTCCAAAGCAACTCGCCTGTCGCTGCATCGTAGCTGACGATCCCATGCCCAACGAGTTGAACATACTGCTTGCGCCCCGCGGCGTTGGAGATCACAATCGAGGAATAACCCGCGCCGTCGTTGCCTCGCAATTTGCCATCGGGCGCTTTGCCTGCCCAAATCAAATCTCCGGTCTTCTTCTTCAACGCGACGACCATCGCCTTGGGCGCCCCCGGCGTGCAGAGCAACTTGTCTCCATCGATCAACGGGGATTCGCTGTACCCCCAACCCGACTCCATCTTGCCCCCGAAGTCTCCTGAGAAACTCTTCTTCCAAGCTACCTTGCCGGTCTTGGCATCGCAGCAGACCATGACGCCATCGAAGCTCATGGCATAAACCAAACCGGTCTCTGGATCGATCGTCGGTGTCCCATTGGCCGCTCCCTTGTCATCGGTAAACGGGGTCGCCCAAACTTCGGCTCCATCCCCTGCATTGCGACAGATCAAATTGGTTTTCCCGTCGATGTTGCCGATCGTGTAGAGCAGCCCCGCATGAATTGCAAGACTTGCCATCCCCGATCCCAATCCCTTGGTCCTGTAAGAAATCGCAGGACCCTGCTCGGGCCACTGATCCATCAACCCCGACTCCTTGGCGATCCCATCGCGATTCGGACCTCGCCATTGAACCCAATCGTTGGCCGACAAAGCACCCAAGGGACTCAGGCTCAGCGCAACGAGAACCAAAGCAAATCGACGTTTCATAAGACAATTTCCAGGGGTAGATTCACTAGGATGGGACCGAATCGAACGGGTCCAGCAGATGGACGCCAAAACCGAATTGTAACCGACAGACAACGCGACTGCACTAAGCAGCACGCAACCGGTGCGGACCGACCCCGTGCGGACCTGCCCCGTGCGGATCGTCGCAGTACGCCAATCGATCCGCAACTGCACTCTGGCTCGCTAGGGTATCGCAAGCCTCCGTCACGTCGTCGACTTGGATCGAGAGCATGGGGCGATGGTCCGATTTGCGATTCGAACGCTCTTGCTCGCTGAGCCTGTCTCTCTGGACGCTCCGATGCAAAGGCCCCAAAGGTCCGACCCGCTCGACGGGCATCGGGCCAATGAGCGCAACGGTCGGGGTGTTTAAGGCCACCGACAAATGCATCGGTCCGGTGTCGGATCCAACAAAAATCCTCGCGCGGCGGATCCACTCGGCCAACTCCAGCAGGTTCGTCGGGGGCATCATCCTAGCCCAGGAATCCGATGCCGCGACGACCGCTTGAGCGATCTTGCCTTCCTCGTGGCCTCCCCAAGCGATCCAGGATTGCAATCCCCAACGTTCCCCAAGATGCCTGGCAACCGCGGCGTAACGCTCGGCTGGCCAAATCTTCGATGGCCACCCCGCACCGACATTGATCATCCCCCAATGCTCGGGAACGGCCAACTCTCGAAATTGTACATCGACGCTCGCGATGGCCTGGATATCTCGGGGTACTCGGTACTCGACCTCCGGAGCTTCGATGCCCAAGGGCCTGAGTAGTTCGAGCCCTCGGAGAACCACCTGGTCATGCTCAGGCTTGACCAAATGATTGTTGAGCCAAGTGCTGAACTCTCGGCCTTCGAATTCTGAGCAGCTCAATCCAATCCTATAGGCAGCTCCCGAGCACCTTGCAATCAAGGCGCTCTTGGTCAGCCCCTGCGCTTCGATCACCGTGTCGGGCTTCCACCGACGGATCGATTGGAGGAACTTCCAATAAGCTCTCGGCGATGCCGTCTGATCCTTGGATAACACAAACAGCTCGTCGAGGTCCTGATGCCCCCTAAGCAAATCGGAGGCCCCTTTTCCAACCACCCAAGCGATCTTCGATGCCGGGAAACGGTCTCGAAGTGCGCACAGGACCGGCAGCGTTAGGATCGTGTCCCCGACGGCCGAGAGCCGAACAATCAGGATTCGCTCGGGAGCTGATCGATTGTTCAATGACTGCTTGTTCAATAAAGGACCGGCTATTGGATTGGCCATCATCGGCTATTTAGTCAATTCGCAGATTAAAAAAAGCATTTCGTGCAATTGCTGCACAATGGGATCTCGCTTTGACGGCTCTCGCGATGGAGCTTGCGTAGCTCGCTGTAGCGAGCGTTGTTCCAGATATCGAGCATCGGAGCGTCCATGACGTTTCCAAGAACCTCTTTGGCGCTGTAGTCCAAGCAGCACAGGGCCACGTCGCCATTGACCAAGACCGTCATCGTGCGCCATAGGCGATCGCATGGCTTGCGAACCCGTTGTTGCTCGGCGTCGCCCAGTGCGCCACCCCAATTGTGGATATGGGTAAAGTCGATGTGATCGACCACTCCGTCGAGCATCTCCTCGGTCTGCTTGCGATTCGAGGTTTGGCAAGTTGCAGCGACAATAATCGGGGTCTTCATCTTGGCCTCATCCCGCAGTTTGCGAAAGGCTTTGACGTTCTCGACCACCTTCGAGTGGTCCAATCCGATGCGAAGCTTGTTGAACTCCTGGGAGTCCGATCCGTCGATGCTGATTTTGACCTCATCGAGCCCACTGTGAAGGATCCGCTGGGCAAGATCCCCCTTGAGCAAATCCCCATTGGTGAAAATCTTCACACGCGGGATCCCTTGATCCTTGCAGTACGTGATCCGATCGGCCAATTGCTTATCGATCAGTGGCTCGCCGTAACCGTGCAGGTGGACCAAGCGTGTGCCACCCTCGACACACTGCTTGACGACCGCTTCGAAAACATCCTGCTTCATGTTGGCCTTCGCACGGCCGATCGTCGATCGAGGGCAGAACACGCAGTCGGCCTGGCAGTGATTCGTCGTTTCAATCCGAACCGTCTTAGGAAACGACTGACGCAAGAGCGTCATGGTATCGGCGATTACATACGAGGCGACCGAACCGACGGTGCCGATAAACGATTGTCCAAAAGCGGTCATGTCGAATCCTTTGACACGATTTTTTGTAGGGGTAGGTTGTCAGGCGAATTCCTCAGACGAAAATCCATTTCTCGTCCTAATCCAAGCTAGCCACTGGTAGATTAGCGAATCTGGAAACTCTGAGTCAACTGAGAAATACCCAGCAAATCCCACTGCCGCAAATTGGCCGATCCTAATAGCCGATCCTAGCGTTTCCCAATCGCTCGCTCGAGCACGTTCTTGGTGATCCCCTGAACGCGAGCATCCGGGCCGTGGGGCCTACTCCAGTGAGACCATGGCAACGTATGGCCCGGTGGATCCGAAAGTCCCTGAGCCCAAAAAATACTCGATGCATTGAACACGACGTTCCCCTTGGGACCCTCATAAACCGTCGCGGTCCACGTTTGAGGCGTTTGGCCTGAAACCCAAGCCTTTCCCGTCCCGACGACCGCAAGCCCCGGAATCTCGGCCGGGTCCCCGTGATACTCCCAACCGATCAATCCCGGAATCGACTCGCCTTGCTGGATCCCGGTCCCGCGAAAAATCCAATGTTCAGGCATCGTACATATCCAATCCCCACCACCGTTGACCGGCTCGACATTCCTAGCTCCCATCAAAAAACCTTCGTCTGGCCCTCGCTCGGGAAACGGACCGTGCTCCTTGGCCCGCGCCTCGGCGATCGGTCGGTCGGCCCCATAAGGCCCACCCCGAAAAAAAATGCGGTTTTGACGCCCATCAAAACCGTCGCGAAACGGCGATACCCAACAAACACTGTTGCCAGAGAGAAACAGCAAGCTGACCCCCTGATCCCGCATCGTCTCGACCGATCGGAATTGGCGAATATCCCAGTACTCGTCATGCCCTACACTGATAAAGGCTTTCGCTTTGAGCCCCCGGTCCGGTGTCAGCATATCGCTGTTGCAACAGTACGAAACATCATAGCCGTGCTGCTCAAGCCAAAAGGCCAGCGGAAACTCAAACGGTAAATACTCGCCGGAGCCTTGCGTCAGCGGATCGTTGACCACACTATCAAACTGCGCCTCGCGTCCATAAGGTCGATCAAAGCTCACGTCGGCCCACGGCCCTTGATTCCCCTTCGGATCGGTGTAGACCGAGTACTTGCTCGGCCAGGTATTGTAAGCCTGCCAAGTATTGTCCGAACATTGAAACAGAACATCGCAAGGCCGATCGTCAGTCACGACAAAGATCACATAGCTTTGCCAATAAGGCTCCTGGTCCGATTCGGGAATCGTAGTCAAACGTCCAAGATACACCCCCGATACCCAATCGTTGGGTATCGTCAAACGGTGACTCGATTCCCATCGGCACTCGTTGAGATTTTTTTCACCGAGCTCCGGTGTCGCCTGTGTCTTGCCCTCGATCGGACCGACCTTGGACATCAACCGAGCCCCCGCACCATCATAATACCCAGTCCGGAAAATCTCGAGTTGAAACGAACGAGCCGGTTGCGTCGAAACATAAATGTCGATCGACTCTCCTGCACGTACACTCTGTCGCGAACAATATCCCTCAATCCACGGCGAGCGATATCGGCTCGCGTCGACCCGCACACGGGTCAATTGCCAGTCTCGACTTCCAGCATTGAGATTCTCCGCCCGGATTACATTTTTAGGCGACACTTCCTGGGCGTTGCCGACGGAATAAAAAACCAAGACCAGCAACCAGAGCGATCGGGAAAGAGTGTTCATGGCTATGTGTTTAAGGTGATTTAGATTCGGTTCCCAGCGGCAGATTCTTGAGCATCCATTGTAGTGCTTCATCGCACGGTCCTGCCGCATCGAGCCCAAAGTTGCTCGCCGCAAAAATGCCTCGCCCCTCGGCAGGAGCCAAAAAAACCACACAGTACCAAACCGTGTTCGAACCGTTGTGCATATAGATCGGACCGGCCGACCAGCCCCGCCGGATCACATTCCATCCCCCCGCGTACATCTGGCCCGGTTCAGGTTGATGCAAACGATCAAACGATTCCGCAGAAAGCTTCAGCTCCGGTGTCTCGCTGCTTTTTCGCCGCAAATGGACTTGGAGGTAACGGACCCAATCCTCCATGCTCGCATAGACGGTGCCAGCAGGTCCAAGCGCTCGGGGATTGTCCCTCTCGAGAGCCATGAGAATACCACCAGGGCGGATATGCCCCCAGGGTACCTTATCTCCAAGCACTTTCGATGGTATCCCGAATCCCGCCGATCCCATCCCCAAGGGCGAAAAAAGACGCTCCTGGATCTGTTCCTCCCAATCCTCGTCACGAAGCTGCTCGAGCACCCCGCCAAGGGCCATGTACCCCAAATTCGAGTAAAGAAAACCAGACGCATTGCCCTCGGCTCGCTTCGGCTCCCGAGGTTGATCCATCCACCAATGGATCGCGCCTCGGCGATGCTCACGGATCGGCCTTGAAGGATCGGCAAACTGCGACCAAGGCGGATTGGCAGGCGCGCCGCTGGTGTGATGCATCATCTGCCGGATCGTCACATTCGCCCAATTCGAACCGGTCACCTTGGCATCGGACGCAAAAACCTCACCAAGCGTCGTATCCCAACTAAGCAGGCCTTCGTCGATGGCCATCGCCACCAACGTTGCAGTCATACTCTTGGTACACGATCCGAGATGCATCGGATGCTCGGCCAACAAAGGATCCCGCGATCCCGAACGTCGAAACCCCACGGCTTGGACATGAAGAAGTCGCTGAGTGTCAAACTGACCAGCGATCAGACCCGGAAGATTGTGCTCTTTGCGCAGCGCCTCAAGAGCTTGTGCGAATGTCTCGGCAACCTGCTTCTCCTGCCCCTCCTCGATCGCGTCCTGTGCGATTGCGACCTGTACCGCAAAAAATGCAAGAAATATCCAAAGCCCTGGACGGAAAATGTCCATCAGAGAAGGACTGCACAAAACTGGCTCAGTCCGGTTGAAAAAAGAAGAGTGCATTCCCAAGTTGAATCCTGTCGTGAATCCTGCGTGAATCCTGTCGTGAATCAGCGGTCTTTTGGTATGGTACTTGCGTAGTATATCGCTAGCTGCCATCGGACGGCGTCGTCCAAAGTCCATTTTGGCAGTCAGCAGCCTTTGCCTGCGGTTTCGAGTCCGTTTGCGGGCTCGCAGCCCAAGTATCGAGAAAACAACAAGAATACGGAGAAAATACCCAGATGTTCTACAACGGTAGCTCGTTTCTGATTTACCTCATCCTCATCGGACCAGCTCTGATCCTGGGCATGCTAGCCCAATTCTGGGTCAAGTCGGCCTACAACAAGATGAGCCAAGTTCCCGCACGCATGAGCGGTCACGATGCCGCTCGACGAATCCTCGACGCCAACGGCCTTCACGATGTGCCTATCGAACCGTCCCCAGGAGTCATGTCCGATCACTACGACCCAAGCTCGAAAGTCGTCCGCCTGAGCCAAGATGTCTACTACGGACGCTCCATGTCGGCCGTCGGTATCGCGGCTCACGAAGTCGGCCATGCGATCCAAGACGCAAAGCACTACGCTCCCCTAGTGGTTCGGAACCTTGCTGTCCCGGTCGCCAACTTCGGCGGGTCCTTTGCCTCGATCATCATGAGCATCGGCTTTTTCCTGATGATCGGCGGAATGTTCAAATTCGCAAGCTGGGCAATGCTCCTGGGTGTGATCCTTTTTGCCGCAGTGGTCGTTTTCCAAGTGGTCAATCTACCTGTGGAATTCAACGCAAGCTCACGAGCAAAAGATCAATTGATCACCCATGGAATCGTCAGCAACAGCGAACTGCCCCACGTCAGTTCCGTCCTGACTGCTGCGGCCATGACCTACGTCGCCGGAACCTTCAGCTCCGTCATGAACCTCGTCTACTACGTCATGCAGTATGCTATGGTCTCTGATCGCGACGGCTGATCTAACGGTTGATCCTCAAAGTGGATCGTGACGAATAAGGCAATCCGATGGCTCAAATAACCTCGTTCCTCCGAGAGCCCCGTGCATGGGCTCTCGGAGTTTTTTTGGGAATCACCAGTGGAATCTCCATTGGAATCGCATTGGCCCAAGAACCCCAGCCAATCAACGATGGCTTCGAAGTCCCTGCAACGGATTGGCCTTGGTGGAGAGGACCACTGCGCAATGGGGCCGCCGCAAGCCAACAGTCCCCCCCGATCCAATGGGACGCTAACTCTCATGTCCTCTGGAAAACAGCTATCCCAGGGAGAGGCTACGGTTCGATGTGCTTGGTCGCCGATCGAGTCTATCTTGCCAGCGCCGACGAAGCCACCGGTTCGCAGTCGCTCATGTGCCTAGACCGAAATACCGGCACGATGATCTGGTCGACGACCGTCCATGAAAAAGGTGGGATGCGCAAGAACGAAAAGTCGACGGCCGCTTCCTCTACCCCAGCTTGCGATGGCCAACGCATCTACATCAACTTCCCCAACGAAGGCCGATTGATGGCCAGCGCCGTTGACCTCGATGGCAAGTTGATTTGGCAGACGAAAGTCTCCGACTACATCGAGCACCAAGGCTACGGCGCATCGCCAGCCCTCTACCAATCTCTAGTGATCATCGCCGCCGATACCAAAGCCGGCGGAGCAATCGCAGGCCTAGATCGCCGCTCGGGCCAAATCGTTTGGCGTCGCGAAAGACCCAAACTACCAAACTACCCATCGCCTGTCCTTGTGCACTTGTTCGGCAAGGACCAGTTGATCATGACCGGCTGCGATTTGATAACAAGCCTCAATCCACTCTCCGGGGAGCTCTTCTGGGAAGTCGCAGGGGCAACGACCGAATGCGTCACATCGACTCCCAGCGATGGCAAACACATCTACACCAGCGGCGGCTATCCACGCAACCACATCTCAGCAGTCCTAGCCGACGGCTCGGGAAAAATCGTTTGGGAAAACGAATCTCGTGTCTATGTTCCCTCCCTTTTGATTCACCAAGGAATCCTCTACGGCGTGCTCGATGCGGGTATCGCCGCTGCTTGGGACGCCTCGAGCGGCAAAGAACTTTGGCGAAACCGACTCGGGGGCACCTTCTCCGCCTCGCCCGTTCTCGTCGGCTCCAAGATCTACGCCTGGAACGAATCCGGTGAATGCTTCGTGTTTCGGGCCAACCCCGACGGTTTCGAATTGCTCGCCAAAAACCAACTCGGCGAAGAGAGTTTGTCCACGCCAGTCATTTGCGATAGCAAAATCTTCTACCGATGCACCGAAATGCAAGATGGCAAGCGTCAGGAAGTCCTCTACTGCCTGGGCAATCCAAAAGGCCAATAAAAGCGGAGCAGCGCAAGCTGCCCGGTGAGTCTAAGAGGCCAGGATATCTACTCCGAAGCTAACTTAGAGCCATAGCCAAAGCGATCAGTCCCCGCAGCGTCCATACAATGGCTCGTATCCAATTGGTCCTGACGAGTTCTCGTTGCGCCTCAGGGTCCGGACCTCGGAGAAGCCGATCATGCAAAGGCATCTGAACCCTCGCGGTACTTACCCAAATCACACCCAAAAGCAGCATCCCGAGACTCGGCAGTAGCCACGCGCCGGTCGTAATGCCGACGACCAGCAGCCAACCGGCCAAGACGCCTTCGAGGAGCATCATCGGCCCGACTACCCAAAAAATCCGATCGCAGTGCTGCTTCTCGGCCACCGCAGCCCGCACAGGATCCGGATCGACAAACTCCATCGCCGGATACTGAACGCGCTGGATCACCCAAATCAAGCCGACCAGATACCACGTTACTGCTAAGTGAATCAGGCCGACTGGTACTTGTGAAAGCATCACCTAAGGCTGGTTCTCGACCAACTTTAAAATCGACTCGCCCTTGCCACTGTCGATCATCACGTACACCTCCCCGTCGGCGTCCTGTCCAAACGCCAACACGGGAAGCCCACCGGCGACGACCTCCTCGTTGCGTGTCGCTTCACGAGCACCCTCCTCAAGGGTCAATGCCCATACCCCTCCCGAAACGTAGTCGGCATAAAGGTACTTGCCCGTGAGTTGACCGAGCCGATCACTGCGGTAAACTCGCCCTCCGGTGATCGACTTGCCAACCGCGTGATCGTAAGCCCATACCGGGTCGATCGTATTGGCTGCATCGGCACCAGGAGTCCGGTTGCCGAAGGTATAGGCACCCTCGCGCGTGCTCCAACCATAGTTGCCACCCTTGCTGACCACGTTGACCTCTTCCCACAAGTCCTGGCCGACATCGGCGCACCAAAGCTTGCCCGTCTTGCGATCAAATGCAATTCGCCAAGGGTTGCGGAACCCATAAGCGTAGATTTCCGGACGTACACCCTCGACCCCCACAAACGGGTTGTCGGCAGGGATCGCATAAGCCGCATTCGGGCTCTTTCGATCGACATCGATCCGCAAAATCGAGCCCAGGAGTTGCGAACGGTCCTGACCATTGGCCTTCGGATCGTTGCGGGCCCCGCCATCTCCAAAGGCGATGTAAAGACACCCATCGTTCCCAAACTCGATCGCTCCACCATTGTGATTCTGGAACGGCTGGGGAACGACCATCAAAACCTCCTCGGAACTCGGATCCCCCTTGAGCTTGTCTCCAGGCATGGTCTTGAATCTTGAAATCACCGACTCATGGGTGTTGGGTTTGGTGTAACAAACAAAGAACTCTCCGTTTTCCTGAAACTTCGGATGCATCGCCAAGCCCAAAAGGCCCTGTTCGTTGCCACCGGGCGAATTCCACTTGCTGACTCGATCTCCGATCTCCAAAAAGACCTTCGCAAGCTCGACCTCAGGGTCCTTCTCAAAACTATAGATCGTTCCGCCTTGATCCAAAACATAAAGACGTTTCGAATCTCCTGGAGCATAAGTCAACTCCAAGGTGCGTCGAGGGCGATTGACCGTTCCGTCTTCATCAACCGGGACCCAGTTCTCCCACTTGAGCTTTGGAAAGGCCAACGTTGGCTTGAGATTGAGCTTGCCGTCGACCGGCGGTGCAATCGTGCCTTCGTCGCTAAGCTCGCGAATCTTGATGTTCCGGAACGATACGGGATTGCCGTGGTCCTGAAGACAAACATGCCCCTGACCTGCTTTTGCAAAACCCGGAAACTTCGAGAACTTGCTTTTGGCCACCAACTCATCCCACCGCTTGTCCCCAAGATTAAACTGGTAGTACACCACCCCATTCATCGAGACCTCACAGCCCCGAGGCGAGATGCGCAAAAACAACTGATTCCACTGCCCGGGCGGTCGCGTCGCATCAGGGATCTCGGTCTCACCGGCCCATCGCATGGGATAAGGCTGATACATCTGATAAAGCCAACCGGCCTTCTGTGGGTCGTGCCCCTCGACGTTGTCTTGGATCTGGACCTCCGGCCCGCTATGCCAAGGTGCTGGATTGTCCTCGGTCACATGGAACATCAAGCCGCTATTGCCACCCTTGGAAATGTTGTACTCGAGCGATAGCTCAAAGTACTTGTACTTTTGATCGGTGATGATGTCCCCAGCATTGTTCCCATCGCGAACGATCGCTCCATCGACAACCTTCCAGCCCTCGGAAACCTTTTCCTTCTTGTAATTCCGCCAGCCCTGCGTCGATTGCCCATCAAAGAGCAACTTCCAACCCGCGACCGACTCGGCACGCGTAAGGGTATTGGCTGGCTGCTCGGCCAAAACGCTCGACGTCAGACCCATCGAGACTCCCGATGCGATGAGCATCCCAAGACAGACTCGGGACAAGGTTTTCGATGTTGTTTTCATAAGAATTCAAATGGGGTTATGTTGAAACAAAAACGGAAAGGATTACGCAGTACCAATACAAAATACGAAGATCAAAGCTCGGTAGCCTCAAGCCTCCTGAGGCTCAGGGTCAACGCCTCTTTTTGCGAACTATCGCAAAACTGCAACAACTGCTCGGTGTAGTATCGAGCCGAATCGATCAGCCCGTTCTCTTCGGCGATCGCGATGGCCAACTCCAAAGCTCGGGTGCGAACAAGCGGATCGGGAGGTGGTGAACGGTACAACGCAGCTTTGCGAAACGCCGCTAATGCCTCCAAAGGGCGCTCGAGGCTCTCAAGGCACATGCCCAGTTGCAAACTCGCGCGGGCTCGAAGCGATGGATCCTCAGCCGCCTCTTGCAAATTCTCAATTGCTTGATCCTCTCGCCCTAACTGACGCAATGCAACTGCCCAAGGGATCAATATCTCTTTCTGTTCCGGATGACGCTCGTAGCGGTCCGAACAAACCTTGACCCTGCGGTTAGCCAAGTCCGTTTCGGCTTGCTCCAAACCGTAACGGCTCTCCTCACTTGGCCGCTGCGCGTTGAGCTTGCGCGCCTGCTCCAAAGCCATACTCGACAAATGAATCATCAGATCCTCATGCAGGATCAACGCCGGTTCGTGCTCAGGACAGTACTCGACGGCAGCGTCCAAGACCCGACGCGCATCGGTCCATCGCTGCTGATCGATGTAGATTTGACCGAGCTCGACATAAGGCTCAGGGTTCGCAGGCGCACTGCGGATCGCTTGCTCGAGCTCCTGCGAACGCTGCAAAGGGATCGCCTTGGGCGTCGACGCCGTGACGGCCGATGGCATGTTGCGAACAAACAAGCTCTCGGTGTCGGAGTACTTCGAAAGCAATTTCGAACCGACTTCTTTAGCCGACTCGTGCTTGGTAGGCTCGTTGTGTTCCTTGGATTCCATGCTCGAAATTATACCCTTGCTCAAAGCGATTCCCATATCGGAGCAACGAATAAAAATCCAGGAACCAAAAAACGTCAGCCCGGATGGCAGTTCGCCCTTTTCGGCGATCAGAGAGGCTGCCATCCGGGCTGAAGACGTTAAAAACTTCAGCAGCGGTCGACCAAGACCGCTAATCTTCACACAAAATCAGACCACCAAGTCGGTGTCCTGACCCGGTTGGGGGACCCAGTAACGGCCCTTCTCGTCTGGCTTGATCGGCGCCTCGTCATCAAACGAATCGATGGCGTCGAAATCGGCCAAACCAACCTTGCTGTTCAAACACTGGTCCCACTTCAATAGCTTTCCAGTGTAAGTCGCCATACGACCCATGATCGAGGTCATCGTGCTCGTCGCGCCGTAATCCCCCTCGTTGGGGATCTCTCCCTTGCGAATCTGTGCGAATAGATCGACGTGCTCCTGCGCCCAACCATTCTCACCGGCCGGCGACTTCCATACCACCTCGTTCTTCTTGTTGTAAATCTTCCCTCCGCTGATGTCGGCCCAACCATTGGTCCCGTGGGCAAACTCGCTGACCGAATTCCAACAGCCCGGAATGTGTCGGCACTGACTCAATAGCTTCGTGCCATTGGCGTACGTGTACTCGATCATATGGTGATCATAGATCTGACCGTTCTCATCCCCGGTCCGTACCTGACGGCCACCCTGGCCTTGGGCCTCTGCAGGCGGGCCATCCATGAGCCAATTGATCACGTCCAAATTGTGGATGTGCTGCTCGCAAATATGGTCTCCACTGAGCCAGTTGAAGTAATACCAGTTGTTCAACTGGTACTCCAATTCGGTCTGGTTCGGCTGCCGATTGCGGGTCCATACCCCATCGCCATTCCAATAAGCCCTAGCCAAAATGATGTCGCCAATGGCTCCCTCTTTGAGCATCTTGATCGTCGACTTGTAATCGCTCTGGTGATGCCGCTGAAGACCGACGGCGACGGCCAAGTTCTTCTCCTTGGCAATCTTGTTGGCTTCCAATACTCGACGAACCCCAGGCGCATCGGTCGCGACAGGCTTCTCCATGAACACATGCTTGCCCGCCTTGACCGCTGCCTCGAAATGCAAAGGCCGGAATCC
Organism: Planctomycetota bacterium; assembly: GCA_003671195.1. GTDB lineage: Bacteria > Planctomycetota > Planctomycetia > Pirellulales > Pirellulaceae > JBKCUI01. Next base: position 54,284 of record QWPJ01000012.1, on the reverse strand, counting down.
CGGTGGACTTGTCAAAATCACCAAGTCAACATCCGAGGCCAATACCTCTTTGTAACTGTCGACCCCAATAAACGCCTTCGCGTCGGCATTCTCCTTGTGCTTGCCCTTGAGCTCCTTGAGCGCATTGTCGGCTCGGAACTTGAACGGGTCGGCAACCGCCGTCAACTTCACCCGATTCGACTCGCTGTTGGTGTCGAGCGCCTGCCCGGCAGCCCCCGTTCCTCGCCCTCCGCAGCCGATCAATCCCACACGGATCGCATCGCTCCCTTGCGCATGGGCCGATCGGGATATCGGCAAACTAGCCGCAAGCCCCGTGGCGATCACGCCCGTCTTGAGAAACCCCCGGCGTGATGGCTCGCTCGATGCATTCGAAGGTGCCGATTGATTGGTCGCATCGCTCATGGATCGTTGGACTCCAACTTGGATAAAATGATGGTAAGTAAAAAATGTGCTGCGGAAAAAAGGATATCGTGAAAACTTCGTCCCGACTCGAGCAAGGACAGTTCAAGCTCAAGAAGGAAAAAAAGTGTTTCACGCCCGCCCCCGCACAGCGGAGGTCGCTGCACCAAGGAGAAGAAAAGTCAGATTTCGTAAGGACTGACGTGAAACACCGGAGGGCTTAAACACGCACTCTTGCGGACAGGAAATCCTAGCCCCCAAAAGTGCCGTCTAAGGGGTCGCTATTTCGCAACCACTCCCTGACTATACCAAAGGCCGACTGCCGTTCCAAGAGAATTCACAAAAATAACAACCCTAGAACGCTCGCCATATCAGCAAGACTAATCCAGCCAGCCCGATCCCCCACGATTTTCCATGCGTCCCTAAGCCGGCTTTCGTTGATGCAGATAGTGCACCAACTGACGTACCGACTCGACGTCGAGAATCTCGTCGTCGATCTTCATCGCAAAGCGTTTTTCAAGCTCAAAGGTCATCTCCGCCATGGCTACCGAGTCGATCCCGATCATCGCCAACGAATCGTCCAAATGAGGCCGGCTACCGACGAGCTTCGACAGATACTCGATGACCTGGGCTTGCGTTTCCTCAAAATTATCCATGGGGCCTTCTCGCTGGGGATCCTTCTCGCAAACGGCCTAATTGATCGGTATCTGCACAGCCAAAACGATAGCGGGAAACCCTCTTTGGAATCAAGCCCCACCGGCGATGGCCAAGGCTCGATCCAGATCTGCTATCAAATCCTCGGGGTCCTCGAGACCAACCGAAATCCGGACCAAAGTGTCACAGATCCCAGCTTGAGCCCGAGCCGCAGGATCATAGCTAGCATGAGACATCGTCGCCGGCTGCTCGATGAGCGACTCGACGGCCCCGCAACTGACGGCCAACCCGAAAAGCTCCGTCGCCTTGCACAACCTCTTTGCAGTCTCGATATCCCCTCGGACATCAAAAGTGACCATGCCACCGAACTGGTCTCCCATAAGCCGCACGGCGCGCTGGTGATGCGGATGGCTCGCGAGTCCAGGATAGAGCACCCGAGCGACAGATCGATGACTCTCGAGCCATTGGGCGATGGCCAAGGCGGATTTGGACTGCTCACGGACTCGCAATTCCATGGTCTTGATCCCGCGATGGAGCAAAAAGGCCTCAAGACCTCCGATGACCCCTCCGGTTGCGTTCTGGATGAAGTACAACTGCCGATGAAGTTCGGGGGTCTTGGCAGAAAGCGCGCCGGCTAGACAATCGCTGTGGCCACCGAAATACTTCGTCGCCGAATGCATGACGATGTCGGCTCCGAGGTCCAAGGGCTTGAGGATGCACGGTGGGACAAAAGTACTGTCGACGGCCAGCAATACGCCTGCCTTATTCGTGATCTGCGAGATCTGCTCCAAGTCCGGGACACTCATGAGCGGATTGCCGATCGATTCGACCCACACCATCTTGGTTTCGGGTCGAATCGCCTGGGCTATCGCCGCAGCATCGTCGGCATGGACCAGCGTCACCGAGATGTTGTTCCGATTGCAGATCTTGTGCAAAAGCCGGTAGGTCCCGCCATACATATCGCAGCCGGCCACGACATGCGAACCTGACTCCAATAACCCCATGGCGCAATGGGTCGCTGCCATCCCCGAAGAGAAGGCCAAAGAGCCTGCGGCTCCCTCCAAGTCGGCGATCGTCTTTTCAACCCGCGCCCGCGTCGGATTACCGCTGCGAGAGTAGTCAAAGGCCCCCCAGTCACCCGGCCCAGGCTGCACAAAGGTCGTCGATAGGTAGATGGGCGGAACGACCGCTCCGGTTGCGTCCGGTTCGCTTCCGATATGGATTGCTCGTGTTCGAAATTTCATTGCGGGTTGTCCTTGGGATTCCAACGAGGCGTACCGAACAGGGTGTTCTAAGCCGTCGCTTAGGGCATTTCTAGGGCTTGACGCAAGTCCTCGATCAAATCGTCGGTGTCCTCGATGCCAACGGCCATGCGAATCATGTTGTCGTAAATGCCGAACTGCTCGCGCTGCTCGCTCGGGTAATCAAAGTAACTCATCACCATGGGCTGCTCGATAAGGCTCTCGACCCCTCCGAGGCTCGGTCCAATCCGAGGAATCTTGCACTTGTCGATGATCGCAGCCGTCTGCTTCCAATCGGCATCCTTGACCAAGAACGTGATCAGACCGCTGAAGCCCTTCATCGTTTTCTTGGCGAACGCATGGGAAGGATGCGACTCTAGTCCTGGATAGTAGACGCGCTGGACTCTAGGGTGGCTCTCGAGAAACTCCGCGATCCGCTGGCCGTTGTGGTTGTGTCGCTCCATCCGAAGCGCAAAAGTCTTCAATCCTCGCTCGAGCAGATACATATTGTGCGGCGAATTGATCGATCCGAGGATCCCACGCAGCCTGCGCACCGGCTCGAGCTTCTGGGTCGATCCGCAGATGACCCCCGCGAGCAAATCGTTGTGCCCACCCATGTACTTCGTCGCCGAGTGCCACACGTAATCGACGCCCCATTCGATGGGCTTGAGATTGTAAGGTGTCGCGAGAGTCGAATCGATCAAGGTTTCGATTCCATGGCGTTTTCCGATCGCGACGAACGACTCTAAATCGATCACCGTCAAGTGTGGGTTCGTCGGCGATTCGCTCACAAGCATTTTGGTCTTCGAATTGATCGCCGATTCCATCGCACCCATGTCTCCGGTCTTGACCTGGTGGGTCACGACTCCGAAACGCGACAAATGCTTGACACAAAACTCGCGGCTGCGGTGATAGCACTGATCGAAAAAAATAATCTCGTCGCCCGCCGAAAGCTTACACATGAGCAATCCGACGATCGCTGCCATGCCGCTTGAGTAGACGATCGCATCCTCGGCCCCCTCGAGGACCGCGAGCTTCCTCTCGACGACTTTCTCGTTCGGGTTGCCATAGCGCCCGTACTCCTCGCGATCGTGGTTCTCTTTGAGATAGTCCAGAATCGATTGCGTCGATTCAAACGTATAAGTCGACGCGCAGCAGATCGAGTCGGTGATCGCATCGTTGGGCTTCTGGCGAGCCTCGCCAGCATGGACGCTCTGGGTGCCAAAACCCAGTTCGCTCTTGGGATTCGAAGACGATGTCATGGAATGCTTCAAGGAAAAGCCAAAGGAAAAAAGCCAAAGGAAACCCAGGCAAATGGGAAGCTCTAAGCAGATCCGCAGCAAGCGATCCGAGACAACGGCGCGGTCGAAAAAACCGCGATGCCGTTGGAAGCGAATGGCTCTTTAGCAGTGAGGCTGCAATCGGCCGCAAATCCCTGGAACTCAAGATCCAGTTTAGCCTCTGACGAAAAAACCATCAAGCCGCAACAAGGCCAAGCAAAACCGCAGGTCCTACCCCCTCCAAGGTGCATCCCAAAGAGTCTGGACTTTTGAATCGACTTGCCTAGAATAGATCTTGCAACTGAGACCACGGCGTAAAAAACAGGCCTGGGAGTTTTGCAACAACCAACGAATTTAGTAAGTAATTCATGGTCTGGATGGGTGGCAGAGCGGTTTAATGCGCCGGTCTTGAAAACCGGAGTGGCTGAAAGGTCACCGTGGGTTCGAATCCTACCCCATCCGCTTTTTCTGGCAATTTGTCTGGGAATCTGCCAACCGTTGCCACGGCTTTGCCAGAGGTTCTCTCAGACTTTCTGTTATCGGGCGTCCCAAGGTCCGGGTCTTTTTGCGGGGGCGTTTACTCAGGGGGAGTTTACTCAGGGGCTTTTACCGAGAACCAACCGTGGAAACCTTTGCATTGCCAGACGGCGGAATCCTTCGTTACGACGAAGCCTTTTTGCCAACGATCCTCGCAGATCGCTATTTCCATGCACTGCGCGACGAATGCGCCTGGGAACAAAAACCCGGCATCTTCGGACACATGCAACCTCGCCTCATTGCCTCCTACGGCGATCCAGGCGTGACCTACCGTTATTCGGGCGTCGATAACGTGGCGCTACCCTGGACGGCAACCTTGCTGGAGATCAAAGAGCGAATCGAGGCGGTCGAAGGCCAATACAACTACTGCCTTCTGAACCGATATCGGTCCGGGTCCGATAGCATGGGTTGGCACGCCGACGATGAACCGGAAATGGGCAACACCATCGGCTCACTCTCGCTAGGGGCAACGAGAAAATTCCGCATCAGACACAACCTTTCGCGAAAAACGCAGACATTCCTCGCAGGCAACGGAACGCTCATCATCATGGCCGGAACGATGCAGCAGCACTGGCAACATTCGGTTCCCAAAACCAAACTCCCTGTCGACGAACGAATCAACTTGACGTTTAGGCAGATCGTAAAACCACAATGAACATCCCGATTCCCTATCCCTTTTCTGGAAACAAGTCGATGAATGACCAAGCACAATTCTTTGTCGGGTGGGGGACATTGTCCCTGATTAACTCTGGACTCGCGCAAAGTAAAAATCGTAGTGGACTTCTTTGGTGGTTGGCATCCCTGTTCTTTGGGCCTTTGGCAACCCTCTTGATCGTGATCTTGGACAAGGTAAGACCACCAGCGGTTTGAGTCGATACTTTTGCACTCAGCGCGATCGAAGCACTCTAGAAAGACAAAAACCATTTTGACTCGGATTGAAAAACTAGAAGAACGGCTCGAACCGTTCAGAGCGGAACTCTTGAACCATCGCATTTACGGCGCAATGGATCGCCTTGAAGCCTTGCAGCAATTCATGGAGCATCACGTCTTTGCGGTTTGGGATTTCATGGCGTTGCTGAAGGTATTGCAACGACGTATCTGCTGCGTGGAAGTCCCCTGGCTACCACCGGTCGATGCGCAAGCCTGCCGTTTCATCAACGAGATCGTGCTTGCCGAAGAATCCGATGGCGATAACCAAGTCGGGTTCGCGAGTCATTTTGACATTTACCACCGTTCGATGAAGCAATGCGGCGCCAACACCGCAGCGATCGACTCCTTGATCGGCGAGCTTCGCCAAGGTGTCCCATTGCGCACCGCGCTCGAACTGCCAATCATTCCCCATGCAGCTCGACTTTTCGTGGAGCATACATTTTCCGTCATCGAAAGTGGCAACCTGTGCGCCATTGCGGCGGCCTTCACCTATGGACGGGAAGATCTGCTACCGGATGTCTTTCAACGCATCGTCGACAAGTTAGACGCGGAGGCTGACGGGCAATTGGCGGACTTCAAGTACTACCTTCAAAGGCATATTGGGTTGGACGGTGATGAACATGGACCGATGGCACGAAGGCTCATTCAGGCGCTATGCGGATCCGACGAGTCCAACTGGCAAGCGGCCGAAGATTCCGCAGTAAGTAGCCTGATCGCCCGGCGCAAATTTTGGGATGGAATCTACGACCAACGGCTGAAAACCTAGGTGCAGATCTTGTTACTCTTGATTCTTAATGCTTAATGCCTCCCCACAAAAGCTTGGCCCCCCTTCGCCCCCGGGCTTTGACGGGGGAAAGTTCGCGATAGCGAAAAAACGCTTGGCCCCCCTTCGCCCCCGGGCTTTGACGGGGGAGAAGGGGCGGGGGGGATGAGGGGGACGACCGCGCGTAAGGCTGTTCAATCCCCACTTCTAGCGCTATCACCATCTACCGTCTCCCTACCCTCCAAAACGACTCTAACAAACCCCACAATTCGATCTCTCGCAGCGTTGGAGTCTCGAAGAATCTCATATCCAGGAATTCGCAAAATCTTATGTCCTAGTGATTTCAGAAACCGATCCCTTATCCGATCATGTGCGATACCTTCTGAGGTCAAGTGAGGTTGCCCATCGATCTCGATAACCAGCCCCAATTCAACACAAAAGAAATCAACGGTATAAGGAGGAACAGGATGCTCGCGTCGAAATTTCTGACCGAGTACCTGCCGATCGCGAACCCACTGCCAGACAATCAAAACATAATCGCTAGCCATACGTCTTTGTGACTTCGCGAAATCGATATTCTGTTTTGATCTCGCCTTGCTTTTCTTCACCATCACCTCCTCGAAATAATTCCTAGCTCCATATTAAGCAACCCAATCGTTTCGGTCTTAGAATGCAGCGATTGGATCGATCAATCCATGGAAAGGCTTACTTGGACGCTTTGTTTTTCATATCATCAGGAGCCGAAAAGGCGAGCAATTAAAAGTATCCCCAGCTCCCTCCAGGGGCGTTTCCACCCTCACCCCCCATCCCCCTCTCCCGCCAGCGGGCGAGGGGGGGGCCGCGTTTCTATGATTCTTGTAGTGACTAATGAAAAAAACGCTCGCGATATGTTACTTATTACCCTTTGCTTGCATTGAAACCCGATGCTGCTCCCCTCACGCCTCACGTCTCACCACTCACTCCCATCCGCTTGGCCCCCCTTCGCCCCCGGGGCTTTGACGCAGGAGAGTTCGCGATAGCGAAAAAATGCTTGGCCCCCCTTCGCCCCCGGGCTTTGACACAGGAGAGTTCGCGATAGCGAAAAAATGCTTGGCCCCCCTTCGCCCCCGGGCTTTGACGGGGGAGAAGGGGCGGGGGGGATGAGGGGGAAGACCGCGCGTAAGGCTGTTTGGCTGTTCCCCTCACCCCTCAAGCCTGCTTCACAACCTTCCATCCATCGATCGGCTTTACCGTCGCACAACTCGGCCCGCCATCTTTACCGGTTCCAGGAATTGTCGCCTCCAACACTCGCTTTGGCTTTTCCAAAACCGAGTCGATCCCATCCCAATGGATGCCTTGCAAGGGAATCTTAATGCGTCTTTGCCAAGCACTATCCAACTGGCCCGCAGATCTCCCGATGTCGATGTAGATGAACCGTCCAGTGGGTGGACCTTGCGAGATCGGACCGCCAAAATTCGGCGGACCATCCGCACGATCCCCTTTGACGACGATGGTGCATTCGAGAACCAAACTGCCAGCTTGGGATCGCTGGACCGAAATGGTTCGGTAGTCGTTGCCTTTGCCCTCTTGGATGCCGAAGTCCACGCCGGGGGGTGGATCAACAAGCACGATCCGTAGCGGCACCACGATTTCCGATTTCGGTTCTTTTGGCATGTTCCTTATTGACCTCTCTATAAACATTAAAGTGTCTTCGAATGAAATTGTAGATCAAAGCAACCTGCACATGACTGCTCCTGGCTGTTTGGTTGTAGCCCGGAGGGGGACACTTTTCTGCCGGTGTGCATAAGCCACCGACCTCTGGCAACAACGCAACCGCTCTGCATTCCTGAGGGGACCCGTCGCAAAAAAGGGTTCGATTCAACTCCGCATTGGGTTTCGCTTTGCGACCTTCGCGCCTTTGCGGTGAATTCTGATTTGCGGTGAATTCTGATTCCAAGCGAACCCCAAAAGGTCACTGTCCCACAACTCGGCCCGTCCGCCGAAAACACAAATTTAATGCGACGCCTGCGGTAAGCTATGGACTTGATCACCATGGACCTTAGGATGGAATGCATGCAACGCAACGACCCCCTCTTGCTGAACCCCTCGGACCGAACCGTCTGCCGCCGTGGATTCCTGCAATCCGCAGCCGCAGGACTCGCCGGGTCCCTGTGCCTCGGAGGCTGCGTTCCGACAACCCTCGACTCGAACACCTCCCCCCTACCCTCAAGCCGCGTCGATCTGATCATCGGCCAACGCGGACTGGCCGACGGAAGATTCCAAAAACCCAGAGCGCTGGCCATCAGCCCCAACGACGAACTCTACGTCATCGACAAAACCGCGCGCGTCCAAGCCTTCGATTCCAACGGAAAATTCCTCCGCGGATGGAAAACCCCCCAATGGGCCAACGGCAAACCCACCGGAATGACCTTCGACGCGAAAACCAACGCGCTCGTCGTGGTCGATACCCACTACTTTCAATTTCTCTTTTATACCCCCGACGGACAATTTGTCGAATCGCGAACGATCGGTGGCGTCAACGGAACCGAGCCAGGCCAATTCGGCTGGGTTACCGACTTTGCTCGCGCTGCGGACGGAACAATCTACTTGAGCGAATACGGTGAATACGACCGTATCTACAAGTACTCGGCCGATGGACAGTTCATCGATCGCATGGGACAACACGGAGATGCACCCCTGGAGTTCAGCCGCCCGCAATCGATGGCTGTCGACGAACAAGGTCTGCTCTGGGTGGCTGACTCGTGCAACCATCGGATCCAAGTCATCGATTGGCGAGAAAGCAAACCCAAAATCGTTTCCATCCTCGGTCAACAAGGTCCCCAGGTCGGGCAACTCCAATTCCCTTACGCAATGACCCTCGTTTCCAAAGATCGCTTGCTCGTGAGCGAGTACGGAAACCATCGCGTACAATGCTGGGATCGACAAGGCAAGCCGCTATCGGTTTGGGGCGCGCCGGGCAAAGAACCTGGCCAACTCAACCAACCTTGGGCGTTGGCGATCGATTCCCTAGAGCGCATCTACGTCGTCGACTCAGGAAACAATCGCATCCAACGCTTCACCCTTTAATCCAAAATCTCAGCCCTCGAAACGACCACCCTTGTGTCGGTATAAATCCTCTCCATGTTCCAAACGCTTTATCTTGGAAATCCATTCGGGACCAAACTCTATATCCATTGGTCGTTCTGGATTTTGGCGATCTTTGTTTTCATCGGAAATCTATCCCAAGGGTTCGGCCAAGCCGTCTCGGCCCTAGGCTTCATCTTTGCCGTTTTTGCTTGCGTCTTTCTCCATGAACTAGGGCATGCGTTAGCCGCTAGGTATTTCGGACGCCAAACCCTCGATATCACGCTGCTTCCCATCGGAGGGATCGCCAGAATCCAAGGGGGGAAGATTGACCCATGGCCCGATGGCTGGATCGCAATCGCTGGACCGGTGGTCAACTTCGCCATCGCCATGGTGCTCTGGTTCGGGATCTTCCTGGGTGCATTCCCCTCCCTGGAACTGAAAAACCTCAGTAGCCTCTCCTGGGCACAACAACTCCTGGTCGTGAACCTTGCCTTCGGCCTATTTAACCTGCTGCCCCTGTTCCCCCTCGATGGCGGACGCATCCTCCGCAGTTTGCTTTGCTATGTCACAAGCCGCGAAAAAGCAGTCGACTTCTCGGCGCGAGTCGGCCAATGGGGAGCGGGTCTTTGGATCCTGTTTTGCCTCTGGCACTGGGACTTCATCGGCGCGATTTTCGGCGTCGTGCTTTTCGGAATCAACTCCTTGCAACGCCTGCAATCCAAGCTGATCATCCTTCAAGAATCCAGACCAACCTGGACCTATCCAACCAACCCCAACGATCCCTTCGGATTCGACCGAGCAAACCGATCCGGATTTCCAGGCCGCGCCGATACGGTCGATGCTGTCGATGTCCGGGTCGTCGAGGGCGAATCGTCCAATCCAAACGATCGTGTCGACCCCGAAGATCCCCGCAACAGGTACCTCCCACGGCCATGATCGATCCTCCGAGTGGACTGACGAACACCCCGGAAGCCTTTTCCATCACGATCCCCGCTATGGGAGCGACCATCGATGTCCGCTGGGTTGGTGTCGACTCGAGCGAACTTTCGCAAGCCTCCGAAATCGGCAAAGCGATCGAAACCAAAATCGATCATTGGACCGAAGTCATGAGCGACTACCAACAAGATAGCCAAGTCAATCGCTTCTGCCGCCAAGCCGACGACGGCCAATGGCATGCACCCAGCGCAGACCTATGGCGAGTCCTCGAATGCTCCGACCATTGGAACCGTTGGAGCCTAGGCGCCTTCGACGCCTCTCTCGGAGCACTGACTCGCCTGCGCAGAAGCAAAAACCAACCCAGCGACATTCAGTGGCAACAAGCCCGATTGTCCTGCGGCTGGGAAAACATCGAATGGGACCGCCAAGGCCGCCAAATCCGATTCAAACGACCCGGAATCCGCTTCGATTTCGGCGCCATCGGAAAAGGATTCGCCATCGACCAAACCGCAACGCAGCTCAAAGAACTCGGAATCCAAAGCTACTGCGTCAATGCTTCCGGAAACATGGCACTCGGGGCCAGCCCCACACCCACGGCCGCCGGTTGGCCCGTGGAAATCGGATTGGTCGATTCGCCCGACCGAAGCTTACGCTCGTTGCGACTTGCCCATTGCGGAATCGCCACCAGCGGTGACCTCCACCAAAAATTGCGAGATAGACCCCAATCCAACCCCGCCGAAACGTCGGTAAAAAGCAGCCATATCCTCGATCCGCAAAAACAACTAGGTGTCGTCGGCTCCCAGATGGCCACCGTCATCACCGACAATGCCGCCAACGCCGATGCGTTCGCTACGGCATGCTGTGTTCACCTAGCTCGCGGGACCCTAAACAACTGGCTCTCTGGACTCGAAAAGGGGCAAACGAACTACCCCTCCGACTTTGAAATCTGGGTCCAAAGCGTCCAAGTTCCAGGCCAACCTCCGACACTGATCCACTGGTCCTGATACCAAACAGCAACGCCCCAAACGCTTTGTCAAGCTCAGCGAACCGACGGCCTTTGGTAAGCATCCGGGTGGGCCGAGAGCCGATTGCCAACTCGGTACTGGGCCAGCGAGGTCGAACAGTCCCAACGCTCCTGCCAGACCCCTAGCTTCCTATCCAAATCGAGGAGACTCTCGATCGTCTCAGCAGACTTCTGTTCCCAAAGACGAACCGAAGCGTCCTGCTTGCTCGCTACCAAGGATCCCAAGGCGCGATCCCATCGGTCCTGGACTTCTCGAAGCCAACGCTGCTTGTTGGCCTTGAATTCACTCTCGATTTCAAAGAGTACCCGAGGCTCGATCGCGACCGATTCGAATGCCACGGGCAACGTGCGCCCCCGAACATCGCTCGGACTCGAAACAGGTTCTCGAATGGTGAACGTCAATGGACTGAGCCCTCGAGGCGTGTCCTTCTGAGCATGCTGCTCGATCGCCCATGGTGCGGTGATGCTCACCGAACGATCCTCAGCGCTTTGCTCAATCTGAATCCGTATTCGGCTCGGATTGGCTTGGAAGGCTTGCTGACCCCTCGAGACATACCAATAACAAGTCATCTGAAGAAGACTCGGGTGCTGCTCTGCAAAGACCTCCAAAGCTCCCTGGCCATCGGGAAGCTCGAAGTTCCAGACCGATGTCGTCGGCAGACGCGAGGGGCTATCCCAAGCCCATTGGCAACTTTGGCATTCGAATGGAACCTGCAATTTGCCCCTCTTCGAATCGCTCAGCAAACCGCTAAGGGTCGCCTTGCGAACAACGGTCGTCCGTCTGGAACTCTCCTGGGACTGTGCCATCCCACGCGGATTCATCGCTGCAGCGACGATATCGCAGTATGCAAGCACCGTCGGAGTAATTCGCTGCGAATAACCCTTAGCAAACTGCTCGATCTGATGATCCGAATCCGGAATCATCCCAAGCGATCGCGAGCGAAATTTCTCGCCGAGCGATTCGGAGACCATGGACCATTTCCTCTCAAGCTCCCTGCCGCTGGTCCTCGATTGGATCCGAAGCTCCGCCAAACGCTGCTTGATCCCATGGTACTGCTGAGCCATCAACGACGCTTGCTTGCGATCGTGAAGATCCTTTGGACTCGATTCGATCGTTCGATCCAAATCCGTTGCAAGCTGCTCGAAGCGACTGTGCAACTCCCGCGATGCCAAATGAACTCGTCCAGCCTCCCGGTCAATCCCCCCGACTGCATCGCTCAACCAAGCCTCAGCCCAACTCTCAACGTCAGGAACCGTCCCGTACTCGTCAGGAAACGACGGCAAAGATAACGGCGTGGATCTTGGCAAGTCCACCGGAATCCTGACCGAATGAAGCTCAAGCTCGTCGACGACCAAGTCCCCCTTCCAAAGCGTACCGGCGTCAAACAACGCATGGCCATCGCCGATCTCGATCGACCTGCCATCTCGAAGCTCAATCGACCCCTCGGTCCAACGCACCGAATCCAAAGAAGCTTCGAGCGTCTCGGACTCCACACGCGCCGAAAACCTCGACGACAAATACGAAACAACGATCGAGCGACGAACGGAATAAAGCCCCAAAAGAGCCAGCAAGAAACCGATCCCGATCACCCATCGACGCCATTTCATCTTCAAGGTTCCTGTGGATCCGATGGGGTCTTGGAATCCTCCGAACAAACCCCAACTCGCGATACCCAACTCGCCGTCAAATGCTGCAGCAAGTACCGCAACGACTCGGTGCCGCGATGGATAGGCATCGTCTTAGGCACCGTTTCAGGAGCTCTGTCCGAACTGGTCAATGGACCTGAATCGATCACCGATCCAACCGTGTTTTGCATCTCAGTCAGCATAAAACTCCAGGCAAGTTTGAGTTGGGACAGAGAATCGTTCCTGTAGAATCGGATCCACTTAAGCTCGAATTGAACTCAAATCCCAATGCGGTAGAAATTTCCCGAATAGCACAAGTCCGCTCGGCTTTTGCTATCATTTAAAAAGCTCCGAATCCGCTCCAAAATGCCTTGGCGACTCCTGGGCTGTATGGGCTTTATGGGCCGCCGTATGGGCCATATGGGCCCCCAAAGAACTCACTAAAGAACTCACCGCTTTCGATTGAATCGACAAAATGTACCGACAAAAAATGATGCCGAAACCGTTGCTCCTGGCGCTCGTCTGGATCCTAGGCGCTGCGACTTGGTGCGAAAATGCGACAGCACAAGACCAACCCGCGGCTCAAGACCGCCCACCGAACGTCGTACTGATCTTGGCCGATGACCTCGGCGTGTTCGACTTGGGTTGCTACGGCCGGTCCGATCACAAAACTCCCAACCTCGATCGACTCGCCTCCGAGGGGATCAAGCACACGAGTGCCTATTGCGGCCTGCCGATCTGCTCGGCCTCTCGCGCTTCGCTCCTGACGAGCAAGTACCCTGCTCGCTTGCACTTGACAAGCTATCTGCCTGGTCGAGCCGATGCTCCAAGTCAACGTTTGCTTCAACCGCAGATCGAGCCGGCATTGATCCCGAGCGCTTCGACCCTTGCCGAAGCCCTCAAGCAATCCGGTTATGCGACCGGCATCTTTGGCAAATGGCATCTAGGGGGAGGTGACTCGGCAGCGACTGCCCAAGGTTTCGATGTGAGTATCGAACCTCCCGGTAACGGAGACCCGTTGACGACCGGTGGTAAAAACGAAAACCTCATCACCGACAAAGCCATCGAATTCATTCAAGCCAACCGCGACAAACCCTTCTTCTGCTACGTGCCTCACCACTCGCCTCACATCATGCTCAATGAGCAACCGAGCAAAATCGAGCGGAACGCTCAGGCTTGGAATCCTCTCTATGCGGCGGTCATCGAGTCCTTGGACGACTCGATCGGCAAATTGCTCACAGCGATCGAACAGTCGGGCCAAGCCTCCAACACCATCGTGATTTTTTCAAGCGACAACGGCGGGTTGCATGTCCCCGAAGGGCACCCAACTCCAGCGACCTACAACGGTCCGCATCGGGCCGGCAAAGGCTACCTCTACGAAGGTGGCTTGCGCATCCCTTTGATTGTCCGATGGCCCGGTAAGATCGCCCAAGGACGAACAATCGATGCGCCCGTCTCGTTGCTCGATATCCTTCCTACGATCCTCGATGCGGCTCGAATCGAAGCCGGCAAAAGCGTCGGACCCGTCGATGGCCAATCCCAATTCGCCGCTTGGACCCAAAACAAAACACCCGCCGAAGACCGTGTCTTTTTTTGGCACCTGCCTCATTACACCAACCAAGGAAGCAAACCCTCGGGCGCCGTTCGACGCGGGAACTGGAAATGGGTCGAAGACTACGAAATGCAGACCGGCGAACTGTTCGACCTCAGCTCCGACCCCTCGGAACAAAACAACTTGGCCAAAACCCAAACGGAGATCGCTCTGCAGATGCACCAGCTTCTCGTCGGCTGGAAATCGAGCATCGCAGCCCAAGAGTGCGTGCCGAACCCTCGGATCCAACCCGAGCTCCACGCGGAGCTGTACCTCGAACAAAACGCATCGCTGATCGATGGCAGAACCCAAACCGCAAAGCAGATCGCGGAGTCCTGGGCCCCTTGGAGATCAGGCATGAACAAGGCCATCGAAAAACAACAAACAAAGCTCAAAAAGACCCCTTCTGGGATTACCCTTTTGGCCCGCGATTCGCTACCGCACGGAAAACGGATCCGCTTCGAACCCGAAACCTATAAAAACGTCGTAGGCTATTGGACCGAGGTCGATGACTGGGTCGAATGGTCGATGCAAATCCCCAAAGAAGGAACCTATCGCGTCGAGCTCCACTGCGGTTGCGGCTCCGGAAATGGTGGGTCGATGGTCGATGTCCAAATCGATTCTCCCAAAGCCGACTCCACCGAAAATCTCACCCAAACCCTCGAATGGAAAGTTCGCGAGACAGGACACTTCCAAAACATCGTCATCGAGCCGCTCGGTGTGCTCAAGTTGCAAGCCGGGGCAGGAAAACTGAGGGTCAAACCCAAAACCAAAGCCGCCGCGGCCGTCGCTGATATCCGTGAGATCCATCTGATCCCCGTCAGCGAATAACCAAACCGCGTTACGGCCTACGCGACCACAGGATCCCATCGTTCTCGTGCTCAGTCCGCCGTGGCGGACGGTGCTCGTGCTCGTAATCGAACGCTTCGCATGCACAGCATCAACGCGAACCGCGTTACGGCCCACAAACCTCCGTTCCCCAACTCGCGGATCATGCTCCTTATCTCCATCAGCCTACCCATTACCGAATTCCTGCCCGAGCAGCGCGTTGACCAGGATGGAATGATACAATCGAATGGTCGATCGAGCACGAGCACGAAAAACAGCCAGAACAAAACCATGCACCGAAGCGGCAGGTCGGCCGCGCTCAATTCTAGAAACCACTTTGGCGGCCACTCGGTGATGTTGCCCTGCTGACAACTGACCACCACAACTGACCACCACAACTACAACCCAAACGACAACCACAAAGCAGCCAGTATGAAATCCAACCCGTCGACTCGTTTCCAGGAACCCATCGGACGGCGTGAATGGATCATCAGCAGCATTCTGGCCAGCGGCATGGTCGCCTCGATGCACCAGGCCCAAGCCCTCGGAGTCTCTTTACCGATCGATCTGGAAGCCCAGGATACCGCATCCCAAGGCGAAATATCCGAGATCACCTCGGAGATGGTTCGCCAAGCCTCCTGGCAATCGCGCGTCGAATTGACCGACTCGCATTGCGAGGAAATCGCCAAGCGACTGACCGCAAAAGCCAAGTCGATCCAAGCCCTTCGCACCGCGTCGATCGAAGAAAACACCCCGATGGCGAGCGTCTTTCTACCAGCGGCCTTCGTGGAACCGACCACCCGCTTTGGCCACCTGCCAAACAACCTCCAGCCAAACGCAGAGCAAGCCCCAGGGCAACTCAATGGGACTTGGAACGCCAAACAACTCGATGCGCTTGAGTTGCCCAATTTCGATCAAGACCAACTCGAGCAGGTGGCGTTTTGGACCGTCGAACAGTTAGCCGCAGGTCTGAGGCGCAAGCTCTTTACTAGCGAGCAACTCACGGCGATGTACACCGAGCGGCTCAAGAAATACGATCCGCAATTGCTCTGCGTGGTGTCTTACAATCCACAAGCCATCGCAATTGCCAAGCGGGCCGACGAACTGCTTGCATCGGGCAAGGACCTAGGCATTTTGCACGGGATCCCTTGGGGGGCAAAAGACATCATCTCCATCCCAGGAATGCCTACGACATGGGGAGCCGTCGATTACAAAGATCGCCTGCGAGAAACGATGGCGACAGTCGCTCAAAAAATGGAATCCGCAGGCGCGGTCCTACTGGCAAAACTCACCGTCGGCACATTGGCTTGGGGCGATCAATGGTTCGGGGGGATGACCCGCAACCCTTGGAACATCGAACAAGGAAGCTCAGGGTCCTCCGCCGGGAGTGCATGCGCAGTGGTCGCTGGCCTATGCGGTTTTGCCATCGGCTCAGAAACCCTTGGCAGCATCGTCTCGCCGACGCGCGTGTGCAGCACTTGCGGGTTGCGTCCAAGTTTCGGTCGAGTCAGCCGATTCGGATGCATGACCTTGGGTTGGTCGATGGACAAGATTGGACCCATCGGACGAACACCTCGCGATTGCGGCTTGGTATTTTCCAAGTTGCTCGGAAGCGATGGCAAGGACGCATCGGTTTTCGATGCACCGTTCGAATGGCCGATTCCGGACTGGTCGATCAAAAAGCTTCGATTTGGTGTGTCGAGTCGGCCCAAGGGATCCGAGAGAACACTTGCTGGTTTGCTCGCCGAGCAAGGTGCCGAGGTCATCGAGTTGGATTTTGAGCCCGATCCTCGGATCCAAGCCATGACCGATGCGATCAGTGTCGAAGCGGCGGCGATGCACAGCGAACTTTTCGAAAGCATCCAAGAAGATGACCAAGTAGGCAAATGGGCACCGACATTTCGCGAAGCCCAATTCTGCTCGGCGATCGACTATGTGCAAGCCATGCGAGCACGGGTCGCACTGATCCAGAAGACCGAGCAGGTGCTGCGCCAGGTCGACGTGTATCTAGGGGATGGGGACTTGGCCCGCATGAACCTCACGGGGCACCCATCGATGGTCGTCTCGTTTGGCGAGGACCTGACAAACAAAAAGCCCAAGACCCTTGTAATGACCGGTCGATTCTTCCACGAACCGCAGTTGCTGATGGTCGCCGATTGGATCCAACGAAAGTTGCCACCGACCCCTAGCCAACCTGAACTGACCCGAATTCTCTAAATGCCCGCGACTGCTTGGCACAAAGAGTCTACCGCTCGAAGGATGCTTGAACGGCATCCTGGGCTGTAACCAGCACCGCAAGAACGCAGTCTCTCGCCAAGGCGCAAAGTTCGCCAAGGAACGGAACAAGAGTCGATCAATCAGTCGCTCCGATTGCCCTGCATGGCTTTTTTTGCAGATTGTAAGCTTGCTCTAATTCCAATTGCCCTCTTGGTATTTGTTTCCTGTCCTCGATGCCGCTCGCGTTGGACGCCTGATCTCGTTTAACAGTCAGCCGCAGGCGTACTGGATTTATTGCAGGCGGCATAGCTAAGGCGGGGTCGGGGGTTTGGACGTCCTTGACAAGCATCAAGCCACTGAAGTCTTGCGACTCCAGCTACGATCGCTCTCTTGTCGAAAGGCATGTTCCTTCAGCGGATCGTGACGCTAAGGAAATCCTCAAGGGGTGCACCGTTGGTTGCGTCGTAAAAACGGATGTGGCCATCATAGCCACCCGTCGCAATGCGCTTGCCGTCAGGTGTGAATGAAAGTGCGAAGATCGGGCCGCTACCGACTTTGATCTGCGCAAGACGCTGGCCGTTTTCCGTTTTGAAGATTCGGACTTCGCCACCGACGACACCGCAAGCGACGCTCTTACCGTCAGGATTGAAAGCAATCGTTTGAATCGGTGAGGCCATGTGTTCGAACTCGCGAACGAAACTCTCTTCTTTGTTATCGCCTTCGGCCAGTCGTCCGCCTCGCGGCTCCATACGAAACAACCGTATCTTCCCTTCGGTTCCACCCGTGGCAATCAGATCGTCCATGGGATGCCGAGCCATGCAGATCAACGGATCGCGCATCTGGTTGATGTCGTCGATCAAGTGACCTGTCGAAACATCGATCAACTTCGCCGCCTTGTCACGGCTAATGGTTGCCAGTCGCTTGCCATCGTTGGTGAATGCGGATCCGAAGACCCAGTCGAGATGATTGTCACAGCGCATCACTTCAACACCGTCAGCGACGTTGAAGACTCGCACCAGCTTGTCCGCACAACCGACGGCAACGAGTCGATTGTCATGCGAAATCGCCACTCCGTAAAACGTATCCGTCGAAGCTTTGATCGAACGAACGAGTTCGCGCTTTGCAGTATCCCAGATCTGGATTTCGCCAAATTCGGATGCAGCGCCACCGCTAGCGACCAGCAAGCTCCCATCGCGAGAAAACGTGAGCGCCTCGAGCCGAGGGGAATCACCGAGCAACCGTGCGACAATGCCCGAACCATCGGCCCGGTGCAGCAGAATCTCATGCCGTGCCGGCACAGCCAACAAATTGCCGTCGGGAGAAAACGCAAGGGCACGAACCGAGGGGGATGAAGTGTAGATCAGAGGCTCTGATGGCCGTCGTGTGAGAAAACCAATCGGCTCATCCTCGACGGCACCTTCGACCACCCAACGACGAAGCAATTCGATCTCTTGCGGCAAAAGCGGCAGACCATCCTTGGGCATTTCAGGCGGATCGCCGCAAACCTGTTGGACCAGAGGGCTCGCGTCAGCCTCGCCGGGTCGAATCGATGAACCGGACTGACCTCCGTTGACCAAGCCGCGATGCGTCGTCAAATCAAGTCCCCCACCTTGCTTTCCCGGTTTATGACAAGCTACGCAGTGAATGCGTAGCAGCGGCATGACTTGGCGATGAAACGATACCGCAGTGTCAGCAGCATTTAGCGCAGCGTTGCTGGAAACAGCAAGCAGGAGGACTAGGATTCTGCACACGAATCGCATCATTTGACTTCCTCAATCGTCATCAAATAACTGTGCCAGGGGCCACCCAGGTCGTGCGAACTGCTGACACACAGATAGATGGGACCTTCGGTTTTGGTCGTTAGAGTCAAGACCGGATCTCGTGATGGGCCATCGTCGGCCGCTGCAAGAAACTGGCCGCGCGCGTCGTAACACTGGACCGCCACATCCATCAGCAATGGGCCACCGCTGGTGACCGTGATTCGAAGTGGTTGACCTACCAGCGAGGGAAATGCAAAGACGTCGACATCCTTATCGCTTTGAATACTGCCGCGAACCGATTGGCCAACGCGCAGTTCCTGGGCGCCACGGAATCCTTGATTCGGTTCGCGCTCGTCGATCGATGATTCTGGATCGAGCACCATGATTTTACTTTTCACTTCTCCTACGGGCGTTACCACAACATATTCAATCCATCCGGTCGGAACGTCGGCTGGCAATGTGATTTCGGCGACGAGTTGCTTGTCGCCGACGACTTTGTTCTCCAAACCTTTTGCCTGACCAGCGTCGGTGGACTCTTTGAGTTCGACAACGATCTGCTCAGACGATGGGAAACGAAGTTGCGTCGCTCCCTTGAGTTCAAAGCCACGCAGTTTGAATGTTTCCTTTCGACCTCTGACCAGCGCCGCCGGTTCGCTTGCCGTGATGCTCGGCGCAGAAACGACCGGACTCTGAGCTTGCAGGTCCGTGCCGGCACTTGCCAGCAGAGACAGCACGGCTGAGGTTATTAAATTCAGGCGGATGCAAGACAGGGGGCCATCGCCCCATCGAAGGTCGCGCGCCTTGCAGCAACCTAGTGCTGCGGCACGTCTCATGAAAACAGTTCCTTGATGGTGGCCCCTTCGGCAAGGATCGACACGGGTCGTCCCTCAGGTGTGCGCAACTCTTTTGCCGGATCGATCCCCAGGGCATCGTAGAGGGTCCAGGCTACGTCCGCAGGCCGAACTGGACGATCGGTGACGAACGCCCCGTTCTTGTCGGTCGACCCGATCACACCTCCACGAGCAACGCCGGCACCGGCCCATAGCATCGAACCGGCACGACCCCAGTGATCGCGACCAGCCTTGTCGTTTACCTTGGGCGTCCGACCAAACTCACCCATCGCCAAGACCATCGTCTCGGCCAGCAATCCACGCTGGTCCAAGTCGTTCATCAACGCGCTGAAACCCTGATCGAACTCAGGCAATTTCTTGTCCAGCCCTTTAAAGATTTCGCCGTGGTGATCCCAGCCGCCGTAGTTGATCGTCACAAACCGAACGCCGTTTTCGACCAAGCGTCTGGCTAGCAGAGCACTTTGGCCAAATTCGTTGCGTCCGTAAGTGTCGCGCGTAGCTGACTCTTCGCGGTCGATCGCGAAGGCCGCTTGGGCCTGAGGCGAAAGGACCATTTCCGTGGCCTTACGGCTGAATTCATCGTAAGTATCAATCTGATCATTTCGCTTGACGCGATCCGCAAGCTGGTCGACGGCAGCCAGCAACGACTTGCGGCGCTCGAGGACTTGTGGCGTTGCGTTGGCCGGAGCGGCAAGGTCTCGAACGCGGTAATTCGCCTCGCTGGGATTCCCCGCTTTGAACGATTCGCAACGACCGCCAAGCCAAACACTTTTTCCCAGTTCCCAGGTAAACGAAGGGTTGCGTGGCACCGCGACATACGGCGGAACCACCCCCCCAAATCCGGTTTCGTGGGCTACGATCGAACCGATCGCCGGATGGTCTCCAAACGGTGTTCCGAATCTGCCAGACAAGACCCAGTTGGTTGCCGTCTCATGATGATCGTTCTCATGCGATCCGCTTCGCACCAGCGTCAACTTGTCCATCACCTGAGCTGTTTTGGGAAGCAATTCGCAAATGCGAAGCCCTGGAACGTTGGTTTCGATGCTGCTGTACTTGCCACGAATTTGCTCTACGGCATCGGGCTTCATGTCGAACGAGTCATGATGGGACAATCCACCCCCTAGGAAAATCAGAATCACCGATTTTGCTCGCGCTTGTTGCCCAGAAGCCTCCGCAGCCAGCAGTTGCGGCAGAGAAAGCCCCAGCGGAGCCAACGCGCCGAGCCGGACGAAGTTGCGGCGCGACACACCGCTGCATAGCCTTGAACAATGATTGGCAAGGGATACGTCGATCATGACATTCGGAGGGGTTAGTGGTTCGTGGTTAGTGGTTAAAAGCGAACTCTTTCGAGTTCAGTAACGCCCAAAACAAGTCGGCGAATACCTCTTCGCGATTATCCGCCTTCTCAGATGCGACCGCAGTTTCTGTGGCGCTCATCGCAGCACGGATCGCCGCTCGTTCGGCGTCGTTTGGCATCCGAGAGAATGTTGCCAGGAAAATTTGTTCCGTCACGGTTTCCGAGTCAGCATTCTTCAGGAGACTCGCAAGCCGGCCTTCGGGCGCGCGGATGTTCTTGATCAGATTCTCATCGTTGCTCAGGTGCAGCAACTGTGGCAACGTGACTTCTCCCTTACGCTCACACGCACAGGCCGTGACACGATCGCTGCGTCCGAAGAGTGTCAAAAAATACGAATCGGCGGCGGGATCGGCGACCTGCGTGGCACGAACACCGATTGGGTAACCTGGAAAGGAATTGGGGATCTCCGTCGCCGCCGCAATCGCATCGATCATGACTTCTGCCGGCAAACGTCTTGCATAGTAATGAGAGTAATACGTCGTATCGTTTTCGTTTTCTGGAATGTTCGCTGAATCGAGTTGGTAGGCTCGTGAATTCAAAATCAAGCGGATGATGTGACGCATGTCAAAATTGCTGGCGCGAAACTCGTCGTTAAGCACCTTCCATAGTTCGGGATTGGAGGGGGGGTTGCTAGCTCGCAAGTCATCGACCGGCTCGACCAGTCCGACCGCGAAGAAATGTTTCCACAAACGATTGATCATCGCTCCGGAAAAGTATTCGTGGTCGATGGTCCAGTTCACAAATGCAATGCGAGGGTCGCTGCCCGGTTCGAACGGCACGGCAAGACCGTCGAGCGTTTGCGGGGCCACAAACTTTCCGGTGCGCGGTTGCGTGACTCCTGGACTGCGCAGACGAATCTCCTCGAGCCGGCGCGTTTGAGTGTCAAGTTCGCGTTGCCGATCCGCGATTTGCTTTTTCTTCTCGTCTTCGGGCAACGTCGCTAAGCAGGCTTCGGCGAGCTTTTTGGCCGATTCGGCGATGCGTTTGTGTTGTTCGGTTTCATCGCGGCTGGTGGTTGTCACCGCGCTGGCACCGCTCTGCGGATTCTGGCGGTCGAGGTTCACCTTGGCAAAGCAAGCGGCAAAGTGATAGAAATCGTCTTGAGTGTAACGCTCCAAAGGATGGTTGTGACAGCGGGCACACCCGATGCGAGTTCCGAGAAACGATTGTGCGACGCTGTCGGGCAATTCGCTCTCTTCGACTTTTTGAAACTCGCCGACGACCGTGACGAAATAGCCCGCTTGCGGTTGCGAAACCACATCGCCTCTGGCCAGCAATACGTCTTTAGCGATATCGCTCCATCGACGGTTCGTCGCGACTTGCTCGCGCAGCCACCGATGAAACGCCTTGACTCCTTTCTGGCCGCGCACATCATGATCACGCTCTTTTCGGTTCTGCAGCAAGTCGGCCAATTGCAGGGTCCAATAGTCAGTGAACTCGGGTCGATCGAGCAACGCGTTGATCACACGACTGCGTTTGTCCGGACTCGTGTCGGATTGAAATGCAATAACCTCTGCGGGTGTTGGCAGGATACCGGCAGCATCGAGGTAAACACGACGCAAAAACGTAAGATCGCTGCAGGGGCCAACCGGCGGCACTTGAAGTTGTTTGAGCTTGGCAAACAAAGGCCCGTCGATCCCATTCTGCTGTGCGGTATAAAGCTCGGGAGCGACCGTGTAAGGAAAGGGCATCGTGAAGCGGACCACTTCGACCTGACCTTGGAAATGAACTCGCACACCCGCTTCGCCGTGCCGCAGCGCTTTGACCAAGCCGGATGCATTGACGGAGACCTTATTTGGATCGATCGAGAAGAACTGAGCCAGCCAAGTCACATCGCGAAGGCGTCCATCGGTATAGTGAGCGCGCACGAGCAATTGCTGGGTTTGATCAAGCGTCATCGAGCAATTGCCCGGCAGAACCTCCAAACGTGCGACATCGGGTTCGTCAGCAACTGGTGCTGGAGCGCGAGCCGCAACCCAATCGCGCAGCGTCCGCCACATTCGCGACTCGGGTCGAAACCGTACGCCTCCTTCATGCGCCACGCCGCCGGAAGGTTTCGTCAGCAGAAGGCTTTCCTCAGGAAAACCAAAATCGATGCGGCGGCTGCTGACATCCCGCGCGATCGAATCGTGATCCCATTCTGGAGCGTAACCGCGAAGCGACAGTTTAAAGCCATTTTGGCCCGAGAGCTTTCCATGACAAGCACCGGTGTTGCAGCCGCTGCGAGTCAGGATCGGCAGGAGGTCCTGTTTGAACGACGGCGGATGCTTGGTGCCGAAGTTTCTCACCGTGATCGGCGCAGAGGTCGACAGCTCATCGAGTTTGACAACCAACACCGTTTGGCCATCGGCCTGAGCTTCCATCACACCCCGCTGATCGACAGCCACGAGTTCGGGTTTATCCACTTGGAAAGTGACGCGATGGGAAACATCGGAGACATTTCCTTGGTCATCGGTCAGCGAGACAACCACGCCGTGAATCGGATCTTGCCCAGTGAGCTCGAGTTTGTTTGGCAAGACCGTCAATTGAGCGGACAGAGCAGTCGATGCCAGCAGCCAAGTCGCTACGCCAAGCGCAGCTATGCAAATAGCTAGTCTGCAACTGCATAAAGTGCGGCTGCCTGAAGTGCCACCGTGCGATGTGACACTGTGCGAAGCGACACTGTGCGAAGTGACACCGTGTAACGTGACAGGAGACTCAGCGACCATCGTCGCCTCCAAAGGCGGGGGGGATTCAAGGAAGGGTGTAGCGGGGCACTGCAGTATAGCTGGTCATTTGGCATGAAACCAGCGCAGAACCCCTGCGTATCTTGTGTAAACGTACGTCAGTCTGATCGGCTTTTTCTCATCGTAGGGCCCGCTTGCGGATCGGCGTACCTATTTCGTTTAACAGTTAGCCGCAGGCGTACTGGATTCACTGCCGCCATCAACAGCCCGTACGCCATCGGCGTACCTATCTCGTTGAACAGTCAGCCGCAGGCGTACTGGATTCACTGCTGCCATCAACGGCCCGTACGCCATCGGCTGACTGTTAGTCTAGGTTAGTTGAGTGTCGTCCAGCCTGGGTCTAGGCCAGCGTAGGGAGTGATCCATTTCCAGTTTTGCATTGGCTTACCTTCTTTGATAGGGTTTTCAATCACATAGTTGATCGCGTTCTCGATTGCTTGATCACTGTCCAAATAAGATATCCATTGATGTCTGGCCCACATGCCAGGCGGTCTTTTGTCAGGCTTTGCATATTGCCGTAGCGGGTGGATATCATCATCAATGAGACGAGCAGTGGCGGCCCCTTTCAATAAGTTTGCAATCTGTTCTGCTTTGTAGCGATGCCTCGCAATCACGAGATGAGTGTGCTCGGGAAGAATGGAGCAAGCCCAGATCGCATAGTCGCTTTTGGACGACTGTTCTTTGAAACCGTTTGCGACCGACAATGCTTGCTTGCCGGTCAACGAGACGGGTGGGTACAGTAGAGCTTGCCTTGCTGCCTCACGAAGTGCCAGTTCTTCTGGGGTCAACATCGCCAACGTGCGTTGTTCCAGATGGCGGGTGGATTCACCAAACCTAGCAATCTCCCAACAGCCGACAAACTCAGACCAAGATCCACGCGGATCGTTGGGAAGCCAGAAACCGTAGTGTGGAAGAACGATATGGTATCCGTACACCATAATTTTCCTCTCGTCTCTTTGTTTAACAGTTAGCCGCAGGCGTACCCCATTTCGTTTAACAGTCAGCCGCAGGCGTACTGGATTCATCGCCAGCTTCGACGGACAGTACGCCTTAAACGAAGCGTACAAATGGACAGTACGCCTACGGCTAACTGTTAAACTAGATCAGGCGTCCACTTGCGACAAGACCAATCGTTGTGCGATAGCCCAGGACTGGCGGACACCGGAGTCTCAAGAAACTCCGTCGCCACCGCAATTTCCTCTGCGGTCGGCTCTCGCCCATAGGCCAGTTGCCATCCGAGTCTGAGACGGTCTTGATCATTCCCAGCAGCCTTCTCAAGGCGTCTTCGGGTATCGATGCTTCCATAGCAGCCGGTTCAAATGCCCGTCAGCCGCTCGTTCGAATCGCCGAATTGGTCGAGCTCCAGGCCGCCCCACTCCATGAGGCTAAGGAACAGGCTGCACATCCGCCGGTTGGGAGCATCGAGGTAGTCGAGCACTCGTCCGCCTCGGAGTTTGCCCCCGGCGCCGCCGAGCAGGACGATCGGCAAGTGCTTGGAATCGTGGTTGCCGTGGAGCATGCTCGAACAGTGCGCGATTGCAGTGTTGTCGAGCAGTGTGCGATCCCCTTCCTTGACCTCCGACATTCGCTCGCAGAGGTAAGCAAGCTGGGCCATGAAGAACTGGTTGAGGGGGATAAGCTCAGCTGGCTGGGTGTGGGCCATCTGGTGATGCTGATCTTTGGCACCGCAGTGCGTGTGGGTTTCGGCGGAGCCGTCGTTGCAATACTTGAGGGTCGCGATCCGGGTGGTGTCGGTACGGAAGGCCAACAACACGATGTCGTTCATGAGTTTCCAGTAGTCCGGGATATCAGCGGGAATGCCATCGGCGGGTCGCGGGCGATCCGGGGCGGCCAGGCTCGGGGTCCAGCCTCCGGCCTCGCGCTCCTGGCCGGCACGTTTGATGCGACCCTCGATCTCGTGAACGCTCCCCAGGTACTCCTCGAACCGCTGTCGGTCCGATACAGAGAGCCGCTGCCGTAGCGACCGGGCGTCTTCGAGCACGGCATCGACGACTCGGCGGTCGCCCCGATTGGGCTCGGTGCGGAAAAGTTGGTCGAAGGCCAGGGCCGGACGCGTCTCTGTCCAGGTCGGTGAGACCGCTGTGCTCCAAGAAATGTGCGAGCTGTAAAGCAACGGATGCCCGTCCTGGAGCCCGGGAATCGGTCCCTCGCAGCCCAGGACCAACGATGGGATTCGGGTGCGGTCGCCGATCCGCTGCGCCATGACTTGGTCGAAACTGACGCCTGTGTGGACCTCGGTCTTTGACATCGGTGCGCCGCTGAGCATGTTCCCGGTCTGCATGCAGTGGATGACCCCATTGTTGGCCTGCTCGTTCCACAAGCCTCGAAGAAAGACCATCCGCTCCTTCCACGGCTCGAGCGGTTTCAGACACGGCCCGAGCTCCATCGCGGCACCCTCGCCCTTGGCCCACCAGTGCTGGGAGTGAAAGCCCATGCCAGTGAAAGTGACGAGCGTGCGGGTTGGCGGTTGTGAGGCGGCGTTAACCCCCAGTCCTGCTGCGAAGGACAGCGATTCGAGCCAAGGCAGAGCCATCGAAACGCCAAGCCCACGCAGCAGGGTACGTCGCGAAATGGTCGATGCAGATGTGATGTGCATGGGATGTATCCTTTTAGGAGGGTGTTGTTTCAGTCGAAGTCCAGGGTTGTCTGTCCAACGGTACGACGGACTGGAAGTCCGTCGTACGTGTTTTTTTGCCTGTCCGTACGACGGACTTCCAGTCCGTCGTACAACTTTAATCGTCGCGGAAATCCCAACCAGCAGCCTGCCAGTCTGGATGTATCCATCGTACCCATTGTGCGACCGGAATGCCTGCTTTTTTGGGATTCCGGCCGATGTATTGAACGACGTTCCAAAGATGCTCTTCATCTCGAACGATGCGGTCGTAGCTTTCTTCTTCCCAAAGCGTTCCCTCTTGTTTGAGGTCCTTATTTACATGCGTTGAGACGTACTGCTTAATTCGCTGCAGACAATCTTCCAACTCAAAACTGGACATCGGTCGAATCACCACATGGACGTGGTTTGGCATCACCACGAAGCACGACGTGAAGTGGCGTTGGTTCTGAAAATGCAGGAGCGAATCAGACATCATTCTGGAGAACCTGGACTCGCGAAACACACATGAGCCATAGCCTTCATCCATCCAACGTTCGGTCTTGTTAGTGATCTCCTTAGCGAACTGCTTCCATTCGATCTCCGAGCGTGGTTCAGGGTGTTGTTGCTCCCAGATGGCTCGCCAACGTTTGAGCGATTGCAGATGTGTCTGCGGAATCGAATCCGATTGGCGAAACGTGACAGCGTAAGTCGCACCCTCTTGTCTCCAATGTGGCAGGTGTCGGTGATACTTGCGGAGCGGGAGATCGGGATGCAATCCCCGAAAATTCGGCGGCGTTGGCTTGTTGAAGGTTTCGGTATCCATCTTATAGTCTCTATGCCCATTGACCTCGTTGACTTGTATGATGCGTTGTAGGCTTCTTTGTACGACGGACTGGAAGTCCATCGTACGTGCTATATGGCTCTTTGTACGACGGACTGGAAGTCCGTCGTACGTGCTGTTTACCTCTCTGTACGACGGACTTCCAGTCCGTCGTAGGTGTTATCGATCAGCGCGACGGACTGGAAGTCCGTCGTACGTGCTAGTGCTTTAGGGTGGCGCGGCCGCCGTGGCCGCTGGGCGAATGCAGCGGAACTGCTCGCTGCGAACAAGGATGAGCAAGACATCCGACCAGCGACCGCCATCGACCATGGTCTTCGTCAATTCGTCGACCAGCTTCCGATCGGAAAGCTGCACAGTGCGACCCAGCGCATAGCCGGTCAGTTTATGAGCGAGCTCCCGTAACAAGTCCTCGCGCCGGGGGCCGGCGATGTAATCTCGAAGGCCCGCCATGCCATCGATCTCGACTCCATCGCGCGTGGTTGACCTGGCATCGCCAGGCTTGAGATCCTTGGCGGGCCGCAGTCGGCCCAGGGCGTCGTATTGTTCAAGCGTCATGCCGTAGGGATCGATGCGTAGGTGGCAACCGGCACAGGCTGCATCCTGACGATGCCGCTCGGTGATCTCGCGCACGCTCAGTCCGTCGGGCGGACTCTCTGGCAAAGGTGGCACGCCGGGCGGGACCTTGGGCAGCCGCTCGCCAACCAATTGAACCACCCAAGCGCCACGCTTGACGGGGCTGGTACGCGACGAGGCGGACTGCTTGGCGAGCATCGCACCAAAGCCGAGCAACCCGCCGCGACCGTAGGCTGAAACCTTCTCGATGCGACGCCACTGCGGACCGGTCACGCCGGGGATTCCGTAGTGCTGAGCGAGGACATCGTTGATGACCACGGCGTCGGCTGCAATGACGTCGGCGACCGGACGATCATTCACGAACATATCGGTGAAGAACCGCACCGGCTCCTCGGCCAACGCGTCGCGCACGGTCGGCGTGAACTCAGGGAATTGCTTCAGGTTCCGGCCGTGGTTGGTGACGAAGTCCCGAACGCCGAGCCAACGGGCACCGAACTCCTCTCCCATGCCCCGCATCCGGGCGTCCTTCAACATGCGTCGCAGTTGCTGCTCCATGACCGCAGGCTCCTCGAGCCGCGCGGCATTCGCTCGCAATTCGTCGTCGGGAATCGAATCCCATAGCAGGAAACTCAGCCGCGTCGCCAATTCGTCACCCGATACCGGTTGCCAGCTAGGCCCCGATGCGGGCTGTTCCACGCGATAAAGAAACCAGGGGGACGATAGGACCCGGGCCAGAGCAGCACGGAAGGCGGGATCATGCTTGACACCCTCGGTACGCTCGGCGCGGTAGGATGCGAGAATCGCTTCGCGCTCATCGTCGGCGAGCGGCCGTCGCCAAGCGCGCGCGGCCAAGGCGAGCAGCGCCTCAAGGTGCCTCGATTCGGCGGCAACCTGAGTTGCAAGAAATGCTTTCTCCTCGCGTTTGATTTGTTCTTCGAACAGCTGGATGTAGAAGAACATGATCCGCGCGCCGTCGTTCGGCTTGCGGTAATACTGCACGAGTCCTTCATAGGCGATCGGGGTGGCAAGCGCTTGCTCGCTGATAAACTCCAGTTCGCTCCACAGGCGGTCGAGCTCAGCCCGGCCCGCTTCATCGAGCAGCAGCCGACGCAACGGCTCGTCTTCGCGGCGGTACAGGAAGACGCTCCCCTGGGCGTCTCGCGGGATGATCGGTTGAAAGAGGACGGCCGGTGGGAACAGCGCGCGAAACTCCGTGGCCTGCTGGGCTTGTTCGGTCGCGACGCGCGGATGCACGATCTGCGCCGCACGCGGGTCGCCCACTTCAGCTTTGGCGATTGGCTCGGCCAGATTGCCGCCACCGCCTGTCGCAGCGATGAGGAATGCCTGTACCGAGGCTGTTTCCGGACTGGCTTCGTCCAAGCTTACATCGGCGCGGAGGAACCGAGGCAGCGTGAGCGCCTTGTGCAAATCTGCAGGCAATTTCGTCAGGTCGATGATGACCTCGGTGCCGGCAGCCGTGACCAACACAGACTCTGGCACAAGTCGACCCTGCGGATGCTGGCCGAACTTCAATCCCGATGCTTGCTCGACGATCGCCGCCAGCTCTGGATGGTCCGCAAACACCAGCGGTGGACCGTCACCACCCTCCAATCGCAGCCGGTCCCAGATCACGAAGGTGTCGGGTTGAGCTGGCAAGGCGACCATGCGGAAGAGCGGCTCCCGCGCAGCACCTTGTACCCGCTCGCGAGCGACCACGCGACGCAGGTCCTCCCAAGCAGGAAAGCCGTTCCCGACGGCGAGGGCCGCATTCTTTTGGTAGTTGCTTTGGAACAACTGGTCCTGCGCGGCCTTGATCGCCCCCAAGACCGGTGCCGGATCGGTGGTTGACACCCGCCACTTTTCTCGAATGACGTCGAGTATTGCCGGCGCCAGACCGGGATCCGAAATGTCTTTGGATGTACCGCCCAGATCCGCCAGAGCCTGTCCCAAATCTGGGGCCGCGACATGCGAAAGCTTGAACGAGACCCCATCATCACCGCTCGGGTGAGCGTCGGCGACGCGGCCTGAGACCGATAACTCGCCTGCAATCGGACTCGTCCAAGCGACCGCTACGGGGCGTTTCGGTCCCGGATGCAAAAAGAACGATCGAGCGGGCAACTTGGTCCAGACCTGCAAATCCTCGCTGGTGGAATTCACGAAGACCGAGGGTTCGGAACCCAGGCTCCACGATTTGACTTCGGCGCGTCCCGCGTTGCTGTCGCGTTGTTCGGAGAGGAACACCGGAGTCGATGTCGTGTCCAGAAAGCTCCAACGGGCTTGGTGCTCGTCCGACCACGGGTTTCCTTTTAGCAGATTGGACGTCAGATCAGAGAGGCTCCATGTTCGCAGATCCCCGCTGGTTTCGTGGATCGTCCATTCGACGAGCGTGCTGTCGGCCCCGTGGCTTTCGTTCGGAAGCACGGTCAAGAGGAGCAGTTCGCCGCGCTCAACCGAGAGCTTGTGCTCGAAGGGAACAGAGCTCCCTTCTGCAACCTTGGACTCCGCGAGCACACGTTTCGACGGTGCCCAAAGGGACTCGATTTTCAGCAAAGAGGCCTGCCTTCTTTGCTTCTCGGCTTCAAACTCGGCCGCCTTCTCCCGCCACCTCTTCATCCGAGCGTCAACTTGTGCTTGCGTACTACGGACTTCCAGTCCGTCGCTCCCAACGTAGGACGGACTTCCAGTCCGTCCTACAGAGCCGCTCAGCCCGGCCCACAGCGCCGCCAAATAAGTCGCATTGAGTTTCTCCTCGGCGGCCACTGACGCGATCTCTGCGGCGATCTCGGCTGGCCCGCCTCGGGTGAGCCTATCGCGGTGCTTCAAGGTCGCCGCCAGATGCGCCGCTAGCGGCGGCTCTCCATTGGGTCCGGCATACCGAGCGTGGAAACTGCGGAGCGGCTTAAGAGCCTCCTCGGTCCAATCCGGTCGTTCGGTGGAAGGGGAAAAGCGAAAACCATCGGGCAATAACACTAAGCGCGCCGCGACGTCGCGAGCGGTCTGGTGATAGCGTTCGACCAGTTCGGGAGTGACCGGCATTGCGTCGCCGACGTTCGCAAACCCCTCGCCGCCGACGCTGTCGACGGGAAACTCGCGGGCCTGGGTTGGCCGCATGTCCACGCCGGTCAGATCGCGGACGGCGTTGTCGTACTCCTTGTTGCTCAGCCGACGCAGCGTTACCTGTCCGGGATCACCAGCCCGCGCTGTCGCCTCGGCATCGAGTGCCGCAGTGATCCAGCCGAGCAACTGTTCCCTCTGTGCCTGACTTGGCTGCGGTGCGTCCTTCGGCGGCATGTCGCCTAGTCGCAACCGGTCGGCGACATCTCCAAGCAGTTTTGGCTTGGCAAGGATCGCCTGAGCGGAGGCAAAGCTTGTCAGATCGAGATCGTTATCTGTGGGGACCGTGCCATGGCATTTGCCGCAGGAACTCACAAGCAGCGGATGGATCTGTGTGGCATACGTTTCTGCTAGGTCGTCTGCACCGACAGCGGGCGGGGTCGTAAGTGTGAGACTGGCGATAAAGAGCACAAAGCAAGAGGTCCATTTCCACCCAGCCGCACCGGAGTGCTTGCGCACTTCCGCTACGAAAAAACGCCCTCGAACGTGAGTGCCTTTTGACTTAAGCCGCTTCGCTGCTTCGATGCATCGCATCCGATTTGCTCCTTGTGGCTCTCGATATGGGTTCGATGGTTTCGGCCAAGAGTCTGTCTCATTGACGTTGACAGCGGGGACTTGGAAAACCGCAAATTGGTTAGATTATCGTACAATCTATCCATCTCTGCTTGTCAATTTTGGGTCCTGCAGGGAATTTAGTGGGTAATCCTTCTACCAAAGGCTACTATCAGCGAACATTAGAGTTCACAATCGGTGTAAATCGTGGACCGCTAATGGACGCTGATGGAGCGCTGATGGAATGGCGGTGGAATGGCGAAGTGGGGCCAGGCGGTTGGAAGCAGGCTTAGGCTTTAGGGGACATCCAAACAGCCCCACGCACTCGGTGGTACGTTCCGCGGTCCAGAGGTTGACTGTCGCTTGATCGGGTTTTGTGCCTTGGTTAATGTGCAAGGCTTGAATCAAGTGACCAGGGGACCGCTGCACGAACCCTACGTCCAGCCAAGCAAAACGCCCAGAGGCAAATGGCTATTTGGACCTCTCATACTGGTAATCCAAAGTCCCCTCGCCTAGCTTGCAATCTCGGATCGCCTCAAGCAACTTTTTGCGGTCAACTTCCTTGGCCGTCAGTTCTAGATTCTTCGAAAGCGCATAGACGGTGATGTGATACGTCTTGATGCCCGGCCCCTTGGAACACATCGGATCGTACTCGTTACGCCTCTTGTCGTTGAGCCCCACGGTCCCCTCTGCCTTCTTGTTCTGTCCGATCCCTGTCGAGGTCGCTGGCAAGTTGTAGACAACCCAGTACGACTTGGTTTGGTCAGGTGCCTCGTGCCAAAGCGATACGGCAATCGATTTTGTCCCCTCGGGGAGTTTGTCCCAAGAGACCGCCGGGGACTGCCTTGCGCCATCGCAAGTGCAATCTTTGATCAACATCCCGCGACTGTCGACGGAGCTGCTAGTGACCTGGATCGTACCCGACTGCGACTTCATCGCCTCTGCTTGACGGGGTAGCTGCCCATCGCGTGGTGGCTGAACATCGCGGGGTGGGGGCCCACCGCCACGACGACCGCCACCGTTCTGGTAATTCTGTTTGGTTACCTTACCGGCTGGATCTTGGAACTCGAAAGCAACCGCGCCACTTTCGCCGAGCTTGTAGCGCACGTATCCTTTCCGACCAGAAACTTCATAAGTCAACTGAAACGACTTGGGCGCTGTCTCCTCAAAGCCGACAATCTTGGCCCCGCGCATCGGCCCAAGCGCTGGGCGTGGACTCTCAGCCCTCGGCTGTGGATCGACCTGGCCGTCGCGCTCGAGAACCTCACCATAAAACCCTCCATTGATATAAGGGTACTTCTTGGTCGCATGGTAGTGGTAATTACCGTCCTTGTCTTTGTGCCCATTCATCCAATCGAGTGGCTGATTGTCGCTATCCTCCTGATAACTATAAATCGGATAGCCATCGAGCGCATAAGCGATCGGCTGGCCCTTGCCCACCATCGGCTCGAGGTGGATCGGTGCGATGTGATAGTGATAGTCGTCGGCTCGTCCGCAGTGCCCGCCCCATTGGTCCAGCTCTCCTGCGACGAGGGTATCAGTCCTCCCGTCGTTCTTGATCGGATTGAAGATCGGTATCCCGTTGACCGCTAAAGCGATCGCGCCGCGAAAGAAGTTATCCTTGGCCGACATCGGCTTTTTCGCCGGCTTCGGATGCAGTGGAATACGCCACGCGTTGCGTCCCGTGTAAGCTTGCGGCAAGGGGACTTGTTGCTGCCAAGCGGTGATGCCGACCATCATGGAATGATCGGGAATCCCATTGGATTCCACATAGAAAAAGTCGTTGTCCCAACGCAGCCCTAAGGTTTTCTCGAACGGTTTGAAATGTTGAAACATCGCTGGAGCATCCTCGTAAAAACCGGCTTCATCGTATGAGCTTGCAGCAGGCTCGATCTGAAGATTCACAAACCGAATCGGTTGGGCCTGGTTCGTTTTGCGGATCGACTCTAGCCGCTCGGCGATCCAGTTTCGGTCGGATTCGATCAACTCGGCTCGGTGAACCTGCTGAACCTTGCCTCCGCTGGTTTCGAACTTGGCAACCTGCTCATCGGCAGATAGAAAACTACCATGAAAATGCTTGTGTGTTTTGGCGATCGTCCAAGTGGATTTGCTGACTGCCGCAGAATCCGACGGTCCATGCCCACCCTCGTGTGCTAGGGAACCATGGCAGAGGCATAAGATCGCGATCATCGATCCTGCAAGAAGACTTGCGGGGTTTGCAAAGTTTTTTTTCATCATTCAAGCTCTCTGTTTCGTGCGGTTATGGGGCGTTGGAGTTGGTCTGTGAACACTTGGAAATACAAGGCGTGGATGAATCAGAGCTTGGCGGGGACTCTGTTGTTTTTGCCACCCCGCTTGGGAGGTTCCGTCGGCTTGTTGGGATTGAAGTCCGGATTCTTCGTTGGGAACTGAGCTTCGACCTGAGCAAGGTACTTGTCTAGCCGTTGGTGCAGGTCCTGGGCCTGCTCGGTTGCTTGGTTGATGAGATTCTTGCGCTCGCTCAGGTCGTCTTTGAGGTTGTAGAGTTCATCGCGTTGGTCCTCGTAAAAATGAATCAGCTTCCAATCGCCGACCCGGATCGACGACTGTGGACCTCCTTCGCCTTGGTAGTGTGGGAAATGGAATACAAGTCCCTCGTTTGGTCGTTGGACGGTTCCTAGTCCGTCGCTGCTTACAAGTGCCGCGATGCTACCACCTTCGATACCAGTGGGCAATTTGGATCGGTCGATGCGAGCCCACTCGCAGAATGTCGGGAATAGATCGTAACCTACGATCGGCGTGTGACTCCACGCATTGGCTTGCACACCGGGGCCGGCGATGATGAAGGGGACCCGAATGCCACCTTCCCAGACGCCACCTTTGCCTCCGTGCAAACCGGCCGCTCTGCCCTGACCACCGCCACCTGAACCATTGTCCGACATGTAGATGATGATGGTGTTCTTGGCTAAGCCTAGTCGGTCGATCGCATCGATGACTTTGCCTACACCGGCGTCGAGGTCTTCGGTGATCGCAGCGGTGGAGATTCTTTTCTCATTCTCGCCCGATAGCTTGGCTTGGTACTTGGCCAAGGTCGCTCGATTGGCATTTTCGCTAGCATGCAGCGCGTTCCAGGAAAGCTGGATGTAAAACGGTTTGCCTGCTTGCATGCTCTCTTGCATGAACTCTTCGGCTCTTTGCGCCATCCCGAAGATATCCACGGGGTTTGGGTCGTGGAACTTGAAGGCTTGTTCATTTCCTGTATCGCCATCGTGCTGGTCGTAACCGTGGTGTCCAGGACCACCACCGCTGATATGCCACTTACCATAATGAGCCGTCGCGTAACCGGCTTCTTGGAGCATTTCGCCGATGGTCGTCTCGGAAGCAGCGATGCTTTTGATGAGTTTTGGTTCGATCAGCTTTTGGCCCGTTTCGGCAGGTGCGGCCTTGGTCCAATGCAACTTCGCTGGACTCTTGCCTGTCTGCAAACTGATCCTCGTCGGGGAACAGACCGGAGCGGGAGAATAGGCGTTCGAGAAACGCTTACCGCGCGCGGCAAGTCGTTCGAGGTTCGGAGTGTGGAACCACTGCCCTCGGGATGCTGGCACATCGGGGTGCATCGCTACCGACAAACCATTCCAGCCTTGGTCGTCCGAGAGCATCAGTACGATATTTGGCCTTTCAGCGTTTGGCCTCGCAGCGTTTGGCCTTTCGTCAGCCTGAGCCCATCCGCACAAAAGCCACGTCAGAATGACTCCCGAAAGTATACGACGCATAGTGCATTTGCCTTTGTGGGTTGATCGAAAACCATTACTTCGGATGGACATCGTAAGAATAACTGACATCTGCGTTGCTGCGTCGTACGTCCTGGTCTTTGGGCAAGTACGAACGGACATAGTCGACGCGGCAATGCTCCGGAGAAACACGAATCCGAATATGCCCTGAGCTCGGTTGGATTTCACCGCTTAGGTACCCGTATTCGGCAGCAGTCCTTGTATTGCCAATCCGAGCATGGCTCGGTTGCGGAACCTCTTGGTAGACGATGCCATCGAGATCCTGCTTTGCAAAAATATGGTCATGACCGTGGAACACGATCTGCACACCATGTTCCATAAGCAACTGATGGATGGGCTTATCCCAGTTGGGACGATACTTTGAAAATTCGACCTTGCCGTCGGCACTTTGGCCGCCCCATTCCCAAAACGGGGCCGCTTCGGCTCCCCCTCGGTTGTTCTGATCGGCACCACCGACCAAATGATGGATGAAGACAAACTTGTACTTGGCCTTGCTCTGGCTGAGGGTCTTTTGCAACCAGCGGTATTGCTCTTCGCCCAGAGTCCAGAACCAATTCCCTTTTTCGTTGCTCTCGCCACGGCGAGGACGTTCCAACGTGTATCGATAGGGGTCCAGAGCAACAAATAGTGCATCGCCCCAATGCCACGCGTAATAGTCATCAAGCGTTCCGATTTCCTCGATGGTCTCTGGATTGCCTGAGTAAAACCCGTTGGGTGATGGGTTCGGGAACAACGCCTTACGAGTCTTCGTCGCCCACGTGGTATCCCCGCGCGCAGGGGACTCGCCATCGTGATTCCCAAGCACCAAAAAGAAGGGGACCGAATGGCAAACCGAACCTAAATAATAGCGTTGGGATAGATAGTGCCCATACGAGAATCGAGGTTGTTTGTACTTGCCGGTCATGAAGGTATCTCCAAGTTCCAGGTGGAAGTCGGATTGGTCGGCCAGGACATTTGCGAGAGTACGCAAATACACATCGCCGCTGGAGTTTTCATCCAAATGGGAGTCGGATGTGACGGTGAAGACAAACGAGCTGCCAGGGGTACGCTGCGTATGGAAGGAGTAAACCGGGGTTTCGAGGCTCTTGGTTGCTCCTTCGATTTGATACTCCCAAGTGTAGCTGTACCGAGTGCTCGGGTTTAAGTCGGCAAGTTCGATCGACACAGGGACATCGTTTTGGAATTTCGTCCAAGCCGTCGTTTGGAGATTCGCAGGTTGGCTGGCTCCCGGAAGCCCCTGGTCGACTCCGTATCGAATTCGCCCTTGGCCGTTCTCGAAAGGCATGACCCGCACGGTGATCGAGCGGTCGGTGGGACGTCCCAGGACCAGATCAAAGGGTCTTGTGGGGACATCGTTGGCAGGCGATGGGGGTTTTTCGTAACCGCCAAGCCCACTGCCTCCTCCGCCTTCTTTGGGGCCGGCTCCCTTGGGTCTGGCTCGCTGACCGCCTTGTTGTCCGTCGCCTTGACGGCCACCCGACTGGCCCCCTTGCCGGTCACCCTGAGCGCTTGGGGAGTTTCGGCTGGGGTTTGGGTTTCTGTTTTGCTCAGCGAGTTGCTGAGCATCGGCCCCAGGGGGCATGAGAATCGCGGCCAGCGACATCGCTAGCGAAAGATTGATAACCAATCGAAAAGATCTTTTCATAAAACCGCGATCTCCAAGTTCAACACTCAAGGACTGATGCAGCGACTGGCTATCGCGGGGGGCCGCGACGATCCCCACGAGGTGGTTGCTCAGGAACAATGTTATTGAGATTTGAGAAGTCGATCCGTTCCTTACCATCCGGAGGTGATATTACTTTCTTGCGGAACAGGACCAGATTGTCGAGTTTGACGTCGTTGGACCAGATGAACTTGGCACCTTGAAAGTCGTTGTCGTAGTAAGGCTGTTTGGATTTGATGGGCTCCTGAGCGACTGCTGCTCTGAAAATATCGGGGAGAATATCGGGGAATGTCCAGGCAGAAAAAGCCAAGCCGGCTGCTAGGCAGATGCAGTGTAGGGCTCTAGCTGATGTCATGTATTGATTGAGTTCGCTTAAGAGTGTCTTCATGGTTGCGGCATGTCATCCGAGACGACCTGGTGGTCCGAGGAATGGTGGTGAGAGTGATGAAAGAAAGATTCTAGAAGAGTCAGTTCATCGATCAGCGTTAGGCGTACCGTGAGGCGTTCTGGTCCGTAAGGCATCTCGATGAAACGCATTTGAGCGATGCGACCAGAGTTCGATGCATACTGGATTTCGATCCGGCTCGGGCCCCTTTCGCCTCGTTTCTTGGTAGCTACCAAAACGGCGTCTTGTTCGTCCCCTGCATCCCCGGGCGAGGAGGTAATGATTTGAACATGATAAGCCTTTTGGATTTGTGTTAAGCCTTGGGATAGATTGGAAAGAGGGATCGAGTGCTCGTGTCCAGGAAGGTCTCGATTGAACCTCTGCTTGTCCTGGCTGACACGGACCGGACCATTTGGAGCGATTGCCCAGCCGACTTTCCCATCACTTCCGGTGACAAATGGCGTACCGTCTTGCAGAAACCTCATCAGTACAAACGCATCGGTGCCCCGAACATAGAGTTTCGCTCCCTCCAAAGAAGGCTTCGGCGGTCTTCGTTCGTCGTGTTGCTCGATCTGTTTTTTGTTTGGCTGTTTTTTGCTTGGCAAGACAGCTTGCTCGACATCGACTCGGTAGAACCGATCACCGAATGCAAGCGACTTGCGCATTTTGTGAATTTCTTGCGAAGCGCTCAGTTGGTTGCGATTCGAACCGACCAGAAAGGCAATCAGCAGCATCGCCAATGTTGCCACGATAGCCACGATCGAACTCCAAGACGCCGCTTGATTGGGAGCCGCTGTACTGGGAGCCTTCGGCAACCTAATCTCGGCCTGAGACGGTGTCGGAGACCGCGTCGGTGTCGGTGTGGGGCCAGCAAGAACTGTTTTGCTGAGTTGCTGGCTGAGCTTTTCGTCGAGGATTGAAATGCGAACAAACTCTTGCCGCAGCTCAATCGAGCCCGCAAGTGATCGTTCCAACTGAAGCATCTGAGCTTCGGTGATTTCACCGTCGAAGTAACAATGGACTAGATCCAGGTCGGATGGATTCATACAGAACCTCGTTCGAGTTGCACTCGGCGGTCGATGCATTCCCTGAGCCGCTCGCGGATGCGTTGAAGCGCTTTGGCCACCCCGTTGGGAGAACCGCCAAGCCACTGGGAAATCTGACTCGGTTTCTGATTCTCAACATAGCGTGCTTCGCACAACTGCTTGGCCCGCCCGTCGAGCTGATCAAGGCAAGTTTGTAGATGCTCCAGATGATGAATTTCAGGTGTGGAAACTTGGGAAAAGCTCTCGGAAAGCTGATCCATCAACGCGTCAGAAAACCGCAGTCGGCTTCGATGGACCGTCCGGAAGTAGAGCCGGACATGATTGCGAGCGATTCCGATGGCCCAAGCCGCAAAGGGCTCAGCAGGGTCATAACGGTCAAAGGATTCTAGGACCGCAATGGCGATGTCCTGCATCAAATCGTCCCGTGCTGAGTAATCGCGAACCAATGAATGCACATAGCTCGAGACGATCGGTTGTACGACCGTCCAGTGCCTTAAGGCGTTTTTCATCGATTCGTCGACCATGGATCGTCCTCCGCGAAACCTCGAAGGCCAAAATCTGGCAATCCGACGGTTTCAGAGCATTTAACCCGCGGGCTGGGATTATGACTCCAAAGGGGACAGAAACCACCAAATTTCGGGTGAAAAAAACCGATCGGGCGATCTCCAGGAATCACCCCTGGATACGGCGTCAGGCACGAGCACGAGTC
Source organism: Planctomycetota bacterium (assembly GCA_003671195.1). Lineage (GTDB taxonomy): Bacteria > Planctomycetota > Planctomycetia > Pirellulales > Pirellulaceae > JBKCUI01. The sequence goes on along the minus strand of QWPJ01000012.1, from coordinate 15,231 downwards.
TCGGTTGCTCTCCGCTTTCGAAATCGACTCACTGGATCTGATATACTGCCCTCGGGTATTTGCATTACCAGCACCAGGAGCACCAAAATGCGTTTTCCATTCGTAACATTTTGCTGCGCGATTGCAGCAAGCTTGATTGGCATTGACCTTGGGATTGCTCAAGCTCAACAGACGACCAAACCCAACTTGCTGATCTTCTACTCCGATGATCAAGGCTGGGGGGAGACAGGTTGCTATGGCAACCAACAGATCCCGACGCCCAACATCGACGCACTGGCTGCAAACGGAGTAAGGTTCACTCAAGGCTATGTCGCTGCAACGTATTGCAGCCCGTCGCGGGCCGGGCTCCTGACGGGTCGATACCCAACGCGATTCGGGCATGAGTTCAATGCAGTCGCCAATAAGTCCGGTCTGCGACTCGATCAAATCACGTTGGCCAATCGCCTAAAAGAACTCGGATATGCCACCTGCTGTGTCGGAAAATGGCACCTCGGAAGCTCGGAGGAATACAAGCCGACGAAACGTGGCTTCGATGAGTTCTTCGGTACGCTGGCCAATACCCCTTTCTTTCATCCGACGAACTTCATCGACTCGCGCGTCTCGAACGATGTCCGCGAAGTAACCGACGGAAATTTCTACACCACAGACGCCTATGCCGAGCGATCCGTCGATTGGCTCGAAAAGAACAAAGACAAATCTTGGTTTTTGTATGTGCCTTTCAACGCCCAGCACGCGCCCCTCCAAGCACCCCAAAAGTACCTGGATCGCTTCCCGGATATCAAAGATCCAAAGCGTCAACTATTTGCAGCCATGCTTTCGGCTCAAGACGACGCGATCGGTCGGGTGATGACCAAAGTCCGCGAGCTCGGAAAGGAAGAAAACACGTTGGTCTTCTACATCGCCGATAACGGCGGGCCAACCCAAAGCACCACATCACAGAACGGGGGCTTGCGCGGTTTCAAGATGACCACCTACGAAGGCGGCCCGCGTGTCCCGTTTATCTCGCAGTGGAAGGGTCATTGGCCCGCAGGGAAAGTCTACGAGAATCCCGTGATGAACCTCGACGTTGTTCCGACCATGATGGCGGCCACAGGCCAAAAGATCGCCGAGAGCGAAAAACTCGATGGTGTCGATTTAGCCCCGTTTTTGACCGGCCAGAATAGCGCAAGACCTCACCAGACCATGTATTGGCGATTCGGACCGCAATGGGCCATCCGTCACGGAGATCTCAAACTGGTCGTCTCGCGAGGAGGCAGTGGCAAACCGGAATTGTACGATCTAGCAAAAGACCTTAGCGAATCGAACGATCTTGCGGGGTCCCTCCCCGATGAAGTCCAGAAATTGCAAACCATGTGGGACTCCTGGAGCTCTCAACAGGCCCCACCCAGCGCGATCGATGCACCTGCGAACCAGAAAGGCGCAAATCGGAAGGCCAACAAGCAACGGGCTGGCAAACTCTGATCGCGACTGCAATCCAACGAACTTTACTTCCATTTCCTCTCCTGGCTGTTCCCCTTGGCGCCCTTTCCACCTTTGCGGTGAGACTCCAGATTGCGCCTTTGAGGTGAGACTCCGGTTCCCGTCTTTAGGGTGTCCTCGTTGGGATGAGCGGTCAGCCTCCGGAGAAAGTCACTCCAAGGTAGAAGAAAAGTCCTCCAAGAAGGATCGCCATCGGTAAAGTTAAAACCCAAGCGAGCAGGATTTTACGAATCGTGGACATCTGCACTCCGGACTTGTTAGCCCACATCGTACCGGCGATGCCTGATGAAAGAACGTGAGTCGTACTTACCGGAGCATGGAAAAAATCAGCAAGACCGATCGTAAGCGCGGCGACCGTCTCGGCTGCAGCACCTTGTGCGTAAGTCAAATGGGTCTTACCAATTTTCTCTGCGATGGTAACCACGATCCGCTTGTATCCGATCGTTGTCCCGATCCCCAGCGCTAAAGCCGTTCCAAGTATAACCCAGAAGGGAATGTACTCAATGGAACGCTTCAAGACTTTTCTGTGCGTTGCCAGATCCTTGGCCATATCAGAAGGTAACTTAGCCTTATCTAACTCTATACCCAAACGATAGATCGATTGACGGACCTGCCAGCGTTGATCGGTGGGGACGTCTTGCAAGGAGGATTTGCCCTCAAGACTCTTTTCTATCTCATCGAGTTGCGCGATCAGTTGCGGATTATCGACATTGCCTTTGACCAACTCGCTTTTCATCGCGACAGAAGCGTCATGGACTTCCCTTGCGAGCTCCGGATGTCTTAGATCCATCGCGTAGTAGGCAGGAAGAAATCCAATCAAGGCAAGTAGGACCAGCCCCATTCCTTTTTGCCCGTCATTCGAACCGTGTGCCATGCTGACCCCACCACAGGTGGCGATCAAGACACCGCGGATCCAAGACGGAGGATTATCGCCTTCCCCAGGCGGATGATACAGGTTCGGATTCTTCAGGAATACCTTCATCCCCAGAAGCAACATGCCAGCGGCGAGAAATCCAATCAAAGGAGATAGCAACAAGGCTTTGCCTACATCCATAGCTTTATTCCAGTTGACACCCTGCAGATCTCCGTTGGTCATCAAACTATTGGCCAACCCGACTCCAAGAATCGATCCTATGAGTGTATGAGAGCTAGAGACTGGCAATCCCATCCACCACGTTCCAAGATTCCAAATCACCCCCGCCAGCAACAAGGACATTACCATGACGATTGCTCGCGAACTACTTCCCTCGATGAGCAAATTGACCGGCAAAAGATTCACTATGCTGAATGCAACCGTCGTTCCGCCGATAAGAACCCCCAAGAAATTCATGAAACCAGAAAAAAACACCGCCGGAGTCGGCTTGAGCGTCTTGGTGTAGATGACAGTGGTTACAGCGTTGGCTGTATCATGAAAACCGTTGATGAATTCAAATGCAAAAGCGACAAACAACACCAGAAAGAACAAGACCTGTCCCCAAACACTGAGGTTTCCAAGTGCCTCCCAAAATGGAGCGTTCATTCGTTCCCTGCTTCCAATCAAACGTGTGAGTAAATCGACCGCGTAGCACTCTCGTCCCAGGGTAATCTTCAACGAGTGCCTGTGAAAGCATGTCGTTGGAATCCACACAGGTTCTTCAACTGAAATTCACATACCGCCCGTTTTTAGTAGTTCAATTGACACTGCAATCGAAGCACCGAACCATCAAAGTACTGGTAAGAGAGAGCCCCTGGTTGATTGATCGCTTGAGTGTTCACACGGTCAACCAGAGAATACTCAAGGGATAACTCAAGCTCCTTGAAAGCCTGCCACTCAATGCCCGAGGACAGTTCGAAGCTGTTTCCGTAAGGAGCGTTCTTTTGAGTGGAATATCCGCCGTGGAGCTGCGACCATCGACAATAGGGTATCCATGTCCCATGTTGTTCCGTTTCGATCGCATACATGGCCATTGCATAGCCACCATAAAATGCTCTGCTCAAAACCCTTGTCTGATCATCGCTCAGCCCCGGAGCCTCTCCGACATGCCATTCACTTTGGAAACCGAGATCCATGGGGTACCACACAAAAGTCCCTGCAAGCCTCTTCTCCCAAATACCATCCGCTCCACCGTTTTGATAGGTACCCTCTGGAATCGTCTCCGGTCCCGTACCCAGTGGTCGTATCTTGGTACCATCGACCACCAATTCCCCACAGAGCCCTTGAACAGATACTTCGCAAACCTGACCTGCCCAAACTTCCCAAGGCCAAGTGACTCGCGCAACGGCATGAGGCACACTGTTGAGGTCCAACAGCGATCCGCCTTGGCCGTTAAATATCCCTAAGCCAACGACCCCAAAGTTGCCCGATCCTTTGTAGCGGGCGTTCTGTAAGTCATGGAACATCTCTTGCTTGTCTGTTGGTGTCCAGTAATAGATCACCCCAAGATCGCGTTCATTGGGCGCCACGGAGATGTTTATTGGATCGGATCTGTCCATTGGAGCCCGATTGGAACTCGATTGCATGTTCTCAAAGCCATACGGGATTTTCGATTGACCAACTCGAAATCGATGCACCTTGTCTTCGTCGACGTAGACGTCTCCATACCAGTCCCGGATTTGAGCAAAATAAGTCGCAGTCGATTCAGAACCACCAGGAGGAGCAACACCGAAGTCAGGTTGGATGTAGATCCCCAGATGCGGGGCCACATCTCCCTGAATTTTTAATCTTGCACGACGAAGCGTAAAACTATCGACATCACCGATCCCTCGATCACCAAGGAGCTGGGGTGGGGCTCCATCCCCAGCATCGGTGACGACTCCGTAGCGGACCTGCGCGTACCCACCAAGACTCATCTTTTCCCACCAGCCCTTGGACTTTTCACCCTTGGACTTTTCAACAATAGCGGGAGCAACAGTCGGTGTCGTGTCACCGGATTCCAGAACCTCCTGCGATGCAGAACCGAGGTCGTAGCCCTGACCATAAGCAATTTGAATCTCCGAGCATAGAGTTGTCAAAAATCCAACCAAAAGGAGCCTCAAGACGCGCAGAGCTGGGAATTCAAAAGACGAAACCATGGGGATCACTTAGCCACTCCGAATCGAGTTCTCAAGAGGGAAAAAAGTGCAAAAAGGCTCCTCGGCGCGAATTTGTTCCGCCTGCAACGCTTCGTGACTGGAAAGAGGTATCGACTTTGACGACTAGGTAAAATATTAAGATTCCCAGTTTTATTGCTCTCAATCGGTCGGGACGATTGCAAGGCGATTTCCTTACGCCAAACTTCCTGAATAGGACTTGTAAGAATCCTGCAAGAGCAAACTTCGACACCCTAGGAACCTTGAAAAAGCTAGCAAAACATGCACATGTCGAAAGACCAGGAAAAACAATTGGAACCTGTTTGGTTACAACGCGATCTAGGCTGGCTTGAATTCAACCGTCGCGTTCTCCGCGAAGCTCAGGATCCGCGGAACCCGATGATGGAGAGACTGAAATTCCTGGCGATCTTCTCGTCGAATCTTGACGAATTCTTTATGAAGCGCATGGAGTTGATCAAGTCCTTGATGACCACGAATTCTGGTGCTCCCTGGGAAAGCCACCTGCCCGAGCAGATACACAAGCAACTGAGCCCACTGCTAGAACAGCAGCACCAAACCTTTGTGGATCTTCGTCGCAAATTGGCTAACGAAGGTATCGATCTGCTTGATTTCGACCAGCTTACCCAACCGCAGCAGCAGTCCATTCGCGAAGGCTTTCGAAAAAACATCCTGCCCATTCTTACCCCGCTAGCAGTCGACCCTAGTCACCCCTTTCCCTTTCTTTCCAATCTTTCGATCTCACTGGGTGTTCTGCTCAAGGATACAAGATTCCCTGATGGCTGCTTTGCTCGACTCAAGATCCCCAGTTCGCTTCAAGGTTGGATCCCACTCGAACAGGAGAATTCGGATCGAATCCAACTTGTCAGCACCGTTTCGACAATACAAGCCAACCTAGCCGACGTCTTTCCCTGTCTAGAAATCGTATCGACGACGCTCTTTCGCGTGACACGCGATGCAGAGGTGGAGTTCAATGAAGAGATGGTTGACATCAAGCAACTCGTCAACGATCAACTGAAACTCAGACGGTTTGAACCGGTAGTCAGGCTCGAAATCGATGCACAGCACGACCCACGAGTTCTAGAGCTACTGCAGCGTGAATTCGCACTTTCGCAAGACCAGATCTACATCGTTCCAGGGCTCATGGAGTACGAAAAACTCTGGGAACTGACTCGCTTGGGTCCAGACCATTTGCGTGTCGAAGGTTGGGAGCCAGTCTACCCAAGGGAGCTCCCCGGTCCCCAGGAGGATCTCTGGGAGTCTATCCGTCAACAGGACATTCTGGTCCACCATCCCTACGAAAGCTTCGAGCACTCCGTCGTTCGCTTCATCGACCAAGCCGCTGGGGATCCCCTTGTTCGAGCCATCAAAATGACCGTGTATCGAGTCGGGGACGAAACTCCATTTATCGAATCCCTCATTCGAGCTGCCGAATCTGGCAAACAGGTCGCGTGCCTAATCGAAGTACGAGCTCGATTCGATGAACAACGAAACTTACAATGGGCTGCTCAACTCGAAAGGGCTGGTGCTCATGTCGTCTACGGAGTCGTCGGCCTAAAGACCCATTCGAAAATCGCACTGGTTGTTCGTCAAGAACCGAATGGACTTCAATGCTATGCACACATCGGCACCGGTAACTACCACGTCAAAACCTCAAAACTCTACACGGATCTAGGTCTCTTTACCAGCGACCCATTGATCACCCAGGATGTCGTCGATTTATTCCATTTTCTAACCGGTTGCTCTGCGAAAAAAGAGTACCACCGCCTGCTGGTCTCGCCAGTGAATATGCGTTCGAAATTCATCGATTTGATCGATCGGGAAATATCCAACTCCAAACAAGGACTCCCGGCGAGAATCGTCCTGAAAATGAATCAACTCGAAGATGCTCAGATGATCACCAAGCTCGTTGAGGCCTCGGTCGCAGGTGTGCGTGTGGAACTCATCATTCGTGGGTTTTGCTGTGTCAAACCAGGAATTCCCGGGTTCACAGACAATCTAACCGTCAGGTCAATCATCGGAAGATTCCTCGAGCATTCTCGTATCTTCTGGTTCGCCAACGGAGAATCAGACCCCATCGAAGGAACCTTCTACATAGGATCCGCCGATTGGATGAACCGCAATCTCTCCGGACGGGTCGAAGCAGTCGCGCCGATCCTTCTGAAATCTCACCGAAGTAAAATCTGGGAAATCTTGGAGGTCTCCTTGAAAGACCAACGCAACGCTTGGTTGATGCATTCGGATGGTTCTTATCATCAAATCACCCCCGACGCGAATTCGAATCCGGAGTCACTAGTCGGTACCCAACAAACGCTCATGCGTCGAATCAAATCCTCCTAGTAACCCCAAAAGACCTTAGCGAATCGAACGATCTTGCCGGGTCCCTCCCCGATGAAGTCCAGAAATTGCAAACCATGTGGGACTCCCGGAGCTCTCAACAGGCTCCACCCAGCGCGATCGATGCGCCTGCGAACCAGAAAGGCAAAAGTCGGAAGGCCAATAAGCAAACGGCCGGCAAAATCTGATTGCGAATGCAATCCACCGAATTTTACTTCCATTTCCTCTCCAGGCTGTTCCCCTTGGCGCCCTTTGCGCCTTTGCGGTGAGACTCCGGTTTGGGCCTTTGCGGTGAGACTCCGGTTTGCGCCTTTGCGGTGAGACTCCAGTTTGCGCCTCTGCGAGATGAGGATTTGCTGTCATTTCGAAATGGATTTCCGAGCCAAATTGGACCCTCGTGCAAGAAAAATAACGATTGGCCGAACGTTTCCTGCTGGTCGTGCCGATAAAGCCGAAGGTAATAGGTATTCCTGCCATTCCAATTGATGGGATGGTGACGGACAAACCGGTGGCAAACGCACTGGAGTGAATTCGATGAGGCTGCTCAAAGGCTGGAAACTTACGTTGATGGCAAGCATGGCCCTTGCAGGGTCCGGCGGTCAAGCATGGGCTCAAAAGCCCGGTAGCTGGGGGTCCAACAAGCCTTCTAGCCCCAAAACATTGCAGGTGACCCCAAAGGGTGCCTCGCAATTGCTGACCCCTGTTGCTTACCAAGAACCAATACTTCAAGATGCCCCGATTCCCTCGGGACTGCCTCCGGTGGAAGGTGTACCCTTGGGTGCTGTTCCCTCAGAGGGCATGCCCATGATGGGGCCTGAGGGCTATCCTCCCGGGATGATGGGACCCGGGATGATGGGACCTGAGGGATGTCCTCCCGGCATGATGGGGCCCGGCATGATGGGACCCGGCATGATGGGGCCTGGCATGATGGGACCTGAGGGATGTCCTCCCGGCATGATGGGACCTGGCATGATGGGACCTGGCATGATGGGACCTGGCATGATGGGACCTGAGGGATGTCCTCCCGGCATGATGGGGCCCGGCATGATGGGACCTTGTCCTGAGTGCGGTGGTCCCTTCGCAGGGTGCGTCCGATCGCACGTCGATCGCTGGGGTCGGAATCCTTATGGACTCTTTGCCGGACTAGGAGGATGCCTTGCTGGTCTCCCCTCGCTCCTGGTTCCTTACGGCGAAGGCGGCATCGCCTCGCAACGTTGGTTCGACGCTTCGCTTGAAGTGATCGGACTGAACCGCACTACCGGCGGCAGCAATTTTGCTGTCTCGTCGCTCGGTGCGAATTCCGGCAACTTTGTTTTGGGCACCGATATGGTCGCCCCGGACAGCATGCAAGCTGGTCTTGCAGCGCAAATCAACGTACAAGTTGGACCGGGCTCGAACCTCGAATTCGTTTACTTTGGTTTAGGTCAGGACGAAGGATCTGCGGTGGCCCGAAGCGCTTCGGCGAACCTCTTCTCGTTCGTAAGCAACTTCGGTACGCTCCCGGCCGGTGGATTCGATGACTCGGACCGATCGCTGATCCACACGTTGGACTACCGCTCTGAACTCCATAACGGAGAAATCAGCATTCGAAGACGCTGGAGCGAACCCGTTGGATACTTCCAAGGTAGCTTCCTGACGGGCGTTCGGTACCTGGATCTGGACGAAGGTTCACGGTTTACCGCCGATGGATTGAACAATAACGGTGCTGCGAACAACGGCCCTCGATTCTTTGACTACGACGTTGCGACACGCAACTCGCTCGTTGGCTGGCAAGTTGGAGCCGATCTTTGGTACAACTTCCTGCCAGGAATCAAGATGGGCGTGGAGTTCAAGACGGGTATCTATAACAACCGATCCCAGCAAGACACCTCGATCTTCGCCAACTCCCTCCCCTCTTTCGGTATTCCCGAGATCCGAGAGTATGCGTTGGACAACCGTGCTGCTTACATCACTCAGTTGACACCACAGTTGGTTTACCGCTTGAACCACTCGATCGCCTTTAGAACCTCGTATCAGGTTCTTTGGATCGACAATGTCGCTCTGGCTTCGGATAACTTCAACGGCACTCCGCCCTCGCTGTTCCTTCCAGGATCGAATCGCCTCGCAGCGATCAACAACTCCTCGGACATCGTCTATCAAGGGATAACCGCCGGGGTTGAGTTCACTTGGTAAGCAATCGATGGATTCACGAAAAGCCCGTCGCGAAATGCGACGGGCTTTTTTTTTTGCAGAGAACAAACTTACTAAATCAATGATTTGGTTGGCGAGCTTGCGATCGGCCGAGACGACCATCGGCTCGCAGTCTTTAGGACCGATCGGCTGACCGGTTCTCAAAGATAGAAAACATCCACCGGCCTCGTGCAAAATCGCCAGCGGTGCGGCGATGTCCCAAGGCGCTTGCTTGACGTTCTCGGAATTGTTGTCATGGACCACCGCACAGAGCCCCGTCGTACCGTCGATCAGTCGCATCGCTACCCCCGAATGAGGTGGAAACGAAGTGACCAACTTGGCACCCTGGCTAGTTCTCAATTTGTTCCTCAAGTACGCGAACATGCCGGTCTCATAACGAGCATTGCCATATTGGTTCATATCGATCCATGCATCTTCGAGTCGCGTTGGACTCGGTAAAACGAGCGGTTGTTGATCCTTGTAGGCACCCAACCCGGTATGCGAGTAGAAAAACTCCCCGGTCAAAGGAAAAACGATTGCCGCTGCTGAGGGCTTATCCTCACAATACAAAGAAACCAAGACCGACGGAAAAGGGTTTCCGACACGGAATAAAAAAGCGCTGGTTCCATCGAGCGGATCGACATACCAACACTGGCTTGCACCTTCGAGGATACTAGGGTCGGATTCTTCAGAAAAAATCGTAGCCTTAAGTGGGTCTGCTTGCAAAACCTCCAATACGGCTTTTTCGGCCTGTTTGTCGACCTCGGAGACCAGATCCCCAACCCCTTTTTCAATGATCCGAGTCGGACGCCCGACCCATTGCCGAATGACATTGGCGCCAGCCGTCGCGGCCCGAAGCGCGGTGCGAACTTGGCTCGACAGTTCGCATCCGTGGCTCGGAGGGGTCAACGGAGCAAGAAAGTGATCCATAGTGTGGCGGTTCGCAAAAAACGACAAAACGTGATTCAAGTGGATAATTGCTGCATTTTAACGACATTTGGGAGCTTCGTAACCCCAGCTTAAGCCCTCCGAACGCGCCTACCCTAGATGCAAAAAGGGTGTTTCCTTGGTAGATTTCCACCAAGAACCTCCGGTGCATCAACGTGGATTTGGATCTTGCAAAAAGCGTCTCGCTCATGGCTAACCCAACCAACAAACTCAAATACTTGCTGTTCGATGTCGAAAGCATCGCCGACGGCCAGATGATCGCCAGGACGAAGTACCCGGGTAAGGGCATGGACTCCGAGCAGGCCATCGCGATGTTCCGTCAGGAACTCCTCGACGAGAGCGGTAAAGACTTTATCCCCTTTACCTACCACCTCCCTGTCGCGTTGGTCATCGCCAAAATCCGCGACGACTTCAGCTTGGCCGAAATCGTATCGCTCGATGAACCGGCCCATCGCCCCGAACAGATCACCAGAGCCTTTTGGCTTGGATGGGAACGCTATGCTCATCCAACTTGGGTGACCTTCAACGGTCGATCTTTCGATCTGCCATTGATGGAATTATCCGCCTACCGCTTTGGCGTCAGCGTTCCTGCTTGGTTCAACATCTACGACCGAACGTATTCACAGAATCGCAATCGCTACAACCTCGAATCGCACCTGGATTTGCACGAAATCCTCACCAACTTCGGTAGCACCTGGTTTCGAGGGGGACTGAACCTTGCCGCAGCGCTGGTCAACAAACCCGGGAAGATCGATGTCCAAGGAGATATGGTCCTTGAATTGCACCGGCAGGGAAAGCTTCATGAAATCAGCGAATACTGCCGCTGCGATGTTTTAGACACCTATTTCGTATTCCTGCGACTCCAGGTTCTCATGGGACGCATCACTTGCGAAATCGAAACCGAACTGGTGGCGCAAGCCCGACGAATGCTTGAGCAAGACGCCGATAAACACCTCGGTTACCGAACCTACCTCCAAGCCTGGGATGGGTCCTGTGGCTCTCCAGTCGACCGCTGAATTTTACCGAGAGATTTTTTGACGGTTATTCAAGCGATAATTCTGTTTTTAAGGATAAAATCGGGGTCACCGACCGTTTCCCTTCGCTTGGACGTTTTTTTGCAGACGATTTGCTACTAAGCGGGGTTGCTCGTAAGCCGGGCAACGCGTCGGTTACGATCCCACCTTAAGCTACCCAAGCGATCCCAACTGAGACGTCTTTCCATGAGCCCTTCATCGAAGCCTTCGAGCCCCTGGCTCAAACTCTTGCTCCTTCTGGCCTTGATTGCCGCCGGGACCGTCGGCCTAGGGGCCATCGCTCCACGCTTGATGGTCTCGAACCAAAAGGTCAAGCATTTGACCCACAAAGTTTCTCGCGGGGATCTCTCGGTGATGGTCACAGAAAATGGAGCCGTCGAAAGCTCCAATAACAAGGAAATCAAATGCATGGTCAAGGGCGGAAGCACCGTGCTTTGGGTCATCGAGACCGGGACGATCGTCCAGTCTGGAGACGAACTGGTCAAATTGGACCAATCGCAAATCGAGGACAAAATTCTCCAGCAGAAAATCGTCTTCGAGAATGCTTTGGCAAATAAAATCACCGCCGAAAGCGACGTCGCTGTGGCCCAAACAAGCATCACCGAATACATCGAAGGGACCTACAAGGCCGAGAAAAGCAAAATTGAAAAAGAGATTTTTGAAGCCGAGCAAGCACTTCGCAAATCCGAGCTGGCAGTGCAATCCGCCTTGCGATTGACCGCCAAGGGCGTTGTGAAAGATCTTCAACTCGAAGGGGAGCAATTCGCGGTGGATTCGGCGCGTAAAGACCTCGAGATGAAGCAAACCAAACTCGACTCGCTCGAGAAATACAACAAGGTCAAAAGCGTCCAAGAGCTTCAAAGCAAACTCCGAGCGGCCGAAGCAAAACTGGCCTCCTACGAGGCCTCCTTATCGCTCGAACAAGCTCGGCTCGAACGCGAAAAGAAACAACTGGAAAACTGCGTCATCCGAGCCGAAACCTCAGGGATGGTGATCTTCCCATCGATGGCCGCTTGGAAAGACACCCCCGACATTACCGAAGGTGCGGTGGTACGCGAACAGCAAACGCTCTTGATGATCCCCGATTTCTCCCAAATGCAGGTCAAAGTGGGGATCCATGAGTCCAAGGTCGATCGACTCAAAATCGGAATGAAGGCCAAAATCCAACTCCAGGAGTTGATCCTCGAGGGTCAAGTCAGCGAGATTGCCGAAGTAACGCGTCCAGCAGGCTGGTGGACAGGTAATCTTGTCAAATACGACACGATCATCAAGCTTCCGCAGCACCCAGGACTCAAACCAGGTATGAGCGCCGTGGTCGATATCGTTTTGGCCGAGCACCAACAAGTCCTTACAGTCCCTGTCGCTGCGATCATCGAGGGCTCCGGAGGTCTTTTTTGCTGGGTGCAAACCGCAGAAGGCGTCCGAAAACGTTTGGTCCGAGTCGGTGATACCAACGATCAATTCTCGATCATTCTCGACGGCCTCAATGAATCCGACGAAGTCATCCTCAACCCGCTTGCATACATCGATGAAGCCCAGGAACTCGCCATGGAACTCGAGCAACAGAGCAGTAAAGGCAGCAGCAAGAATCAAGACTCGAAAACCGCACCGAAAGACAATCCAGCTCCTTAGATGTTCGCTTCCTTCCTGCAAACGTTTCGGCTCGGCCTCAAGAGCCTGATGCTCCAAAAGATGCGTTCGGCCCTTGCTGCGCTGGGGATCTTCATTGGCACGACGACGGTCATCTGGCTTGTCGCGATGGGTGAAGGAGTCAGCTACCAAGCTCAGCAGCAGATCCTTGAACTCGGGGCAAACAACATCATCGTGCGGAGCATCGAGCCGAAGTCTTCGAACAACTCCGAGAAAAACCGCGTCAAAAGCTACGGGCTGCTACGAGAGGACTACAAGCGGTTCCTGAGCAACATACCTGGTATCTCCAGGTCCGTTCCGATGCGCGAACTTCGGCGGGAGTTTGCTGCCAAAGGAAGACTTCTAAATGCCACTCTCGTAGGTTGCTCGCCGGAGTACCAAGACCTAAACCGACTTGAGATCGCTCGGGGACGATGGTTCAGCGCAAGCGACGGCGTCGAAAACGTCATCGTCTTGGCTGACGGGACAGCGAATCGTCTATTCCCCCAAGAAAACCCCATCGGTCAAAAAGTACGCGTCGAGAGCGACGTGTATACGGTGATCGGGCAAACCAAACAACGAAGTGCATCCGCCGCCATCGGAGGCTCACTCGAAGCCCGCGAGTACAGCTATGACGCCTATATTCCTTTGGACACCTTTCGTCAGCGCGTCGGGGACCAGATCATGACACGCACCGGCGAGGGCTTCAATTTCCGAGGAGAAATCGTCGAGTTGACGCAGATCACCTTGACCCTATCGGATATCGCCATGGTCGACGAGACAACTTCCATCCTTGAACGACTTTTGGGGAAATACCACGATCAAGAGGACTACGCGATCGTCGTCCCCAAGGAGTTGCTTCGGCAAGCAGAGCGGACCCGTTCGATGTTCAATGCGATGTTAGTCATCATCGCGGGCATCTCGCTCTTAGTCGGCGGGATCGGCATCATGAATATCATGCTTGCGACCGTCACAGAGAGAACTCGCGAAATCGGGATTCGACGGGCGCTGGGGGCCAAGCGTTCGAATATCATTCAGCAGTTTCTCGTCGAGACGCTGGTCTTGACCGGGAGCGGCGGACTCTTGGGCGTGCTGGTAGGACTACTGTGCGGCCCGATCTTTCATGCGATCCGATGGACACTGATCAAACTCGCTCCGGATCTGCTTCCGCCGACAATCCTAACACTCGAACCGAGGATCGCCCTTTGGTCGGTCATCCTTTCAGTCGGCATCTCACTGATCGTCGGATTGCTATTCGGATTATATCCTGCGCGACGAGCAGCGGCGATGAACCCCATCGAAGCTCTGCGACACGAGTGAACTAATTAAAATTCCCAGGGCGGCGCGGCATCTGACGCGGATAGGGAGGATGCTTGCGCTCAGGGGCGGATAGACCCGTCTCGGCCTCCCACTCATCACGCTCCTCTTCGGTGGCATAGTAAGTCAGCCAGCAATCGACATCGTTATCGTCCAAGCAGTGCCAATGGAGAAAATTCCGGGGCCTCGATACCTTCTTTTGATAAACAGGAAGGATGTCACGCATCAGCAGACAATAGAGTTGTCGATCGCTCAAGTGGTCGGTAAAGTCCAAAGCGATCTTTTGGCTATAGAGCAACTGGATCGTCTTCCAAAGCAATTTCGAGAGCGTTGGATCATCGAGAGAATCCGGAGTCGGTAAGTTTAACTCAGGCTCAAACCATTGGGCGATCGGAAGCGACGGCGCTCGCTCCCATTCGAGAATGGACTCAAGGAAATCGTTTTCATCTTCGAGGCTCATGTTTCTGCCATTGAGCACATCGACCGATTCGTCCAAAAAAGGCTCTAGTTCATCGCGGAGTTGCGCGTTTTTGAGCAAGAGATCGACTTGATGATCGCTGGAAGAAGGTAGATTCGACATAGACCGGGAGGGACTCTGAAGACGTGAAATGAAATCCACATCGCAATCTGTTTCGCGAGGTGGTCGGATCAATCTATACAGATCCCTATTCAATCCAAAACGAGAACTTCAACAAATCCTGGATAGTCAAAAAAATTCCGGGATTTATGGTCGGATAATCCGCACGAACTTCCAGGTCCACCAAAAACCTTCCCTGAAGCCGAAGTTCGCTAGCTTTTCCCACCAAACCCCCAATTCTTTTGCTAGCATTCCCACACGGGGACTCACCAAGGTGCCTGGCACCAGACGCATCACCGGATTCTTTTGCTAGCATTCCCACACTGGGACTCACCAAGGTGCCTGGCACCAGACGCATCACCGGATTTGCCAGCATTCCTGCGGGGACTCACCAAGGTGCCTGGCACCAGACGCATCGACGGATTTGCTAGCATTCCTGCAGGGACTCACCAAGGTGCCTGGCACCTTTGCGATCTCGAATCGGAATGCTGGCAAATCTCGTCCCCGCACCCGGTGCCAGGCACCTTTGCGATCCCCAATCGAAATGCTGGCAAATCTCGTCCCCGCACCCGGTGCCAGGCACCTTTGCGATCCCCGAATCGGAAAGCTAGCAAATCTCGCCCCCGCGCCCGGTGCCAGGCACCAGTTGACCTGTCGAAAATTTTTCATGGTTTT
>QWPJ01000199.1 GCA_003671195.1 Planctomycetota bacterium | reverse complement strand
TCTACTTCACGAAATCTACGGCAAAAATACCGATGGCTTCCACGCCCGAAGCGCTCTGGGCTTTGCCCAAATCCCAACCGGCTCGGCCGTCGAGGTCGAAGCCATCTTCGAAATCATCTCGTAGCGTGGTTTTCTTGTTCTCGTACTCAGCATCGCGGTACTCGTACTCAGCATCGCGGTACTCGTACTCGAATCGATTTAGGATAGCAATCCGACCCATTGCTCCGCAAAGGAACTGCGACCGCCTCGATCAACGAATGGCATCGCCACAGTTCCAACAGCCGTCGAGTACGAGTACCGTTGCACTGAGTACGAGTACCGTTGCACTGAGTACGAGCGAAGAAATCCAGACCTGATGCACCAACTCGGGTCCTACTCGTACTTGCACGAGTCGCCCCACCCACCGGGGCGATCCTGATCATCTCATAGGTCTGCTAGGTTCCCGTTTTCCATTGGTCGTCAGGATCTGGAAATGGTGGACCCCGGCTGCAAGTGGATGATCGCTGGTCCACACAATCTTGTTTTCACGGGTAAGCTCCACCATGGAAATCCCCGTGTTGGCTCCGTGCGATCCGACCACGGTATTGCCATTGGCTAGCCTTTGCGCACCA
The DNA here is from genome assembly GCA_003671195.1 of Planctomycetota bacterium. Taxonomy (GTDB): domain Bacteria; phylum Planctomycetota; class Planctomycetia; order Pirellulales; family Pirellulaceae; genus JBKCUI01. The sequence goes on along the minus strand of QWPJ01000199.1, from coordinate 33,925 downwards.
CAAGGGTCTTTGAACAATCCGCCGACGTCCTCGTTGGTCACCTTCCAAACCACCTCTCCCTTGGTGTCCATTTCGACGACCTTGTTGCCATGGGTCAACGACACGACGGTATGTCCATTGTCGAGTCGAATGGCCGTAAATGGCCAGTTCTCAGCCGGACGCCCACCCAAAGATTCCAAATCGGTTCTCAATGTCCCTACGACGCGCCCCTCGGGCGTGTATTCCTTGATCGCAAAGGCCAAGAGATGAGGGACCAAGTAATTTCCGCTTCGCAATTGCCTTGCCATACGCGTTTGCATGTGGGCGTTGTCGGTCTCTGGCTCCAAGGGTATTTGTGTCGCGATGGAACCCTGAGTGTCGACCTCCAAGAGTCTGGGCTTGGGCCCCAATTCCGTCACGAGTGTGTTGCCGTTGTAAAGGCGCTCGGCGGTCCCGATCTCTTTATTTTCTGGACTGAGTCGGTACCGAAACACAATCTGCTTGTCGGGCGTTACTTCCTCAACCCGATCCGAGAAAGCCAATAACACATTGCCGTTGGGAAGTACAAATCCGTCGCGGGATCCCCCCGAGTATTCCCAAGTCGCAGTGCCGTCCTCTCCTAGGATCGCCGTTTTGGCTCCCATCACCAAATACGAATGCTTGATCGGCTCTTGTGCCTCGGCCGAGCCGATCCCCAATCCCAGTCCCAGCACCCCGCCCAGCACCCCGCCCAAGAGCAGAACAGAACCGATGATCCGTGGCAAAACAAGGGAACGCAAAAGGGTCCGGCATGGGTGGGTCATGGGAGGATTTCGTATTTCAATGAGAATGGTTTTTTGTGACCAAGGCACGAAGACTCGCGCTAGGATAGCTTTTCCAAAGGGTAAAGCGGCTTGCGACGATTGCGATAGTCTAGCTCAAAGAGATCCGCGCAGGTGGAACCAGGTGTATTGACCCTGAGGAATCCATCGCATACCTCGCGGTAGGCGGCCAGCGGCGCGTGGACTCCTTTGGCGACCAAAACGCGAAAGGACTTCGGGTCGATCCCGCAGGAGCTCAATTGGTTCAAACTAAAAGGCACCATGCGGCGCGAGGTCACAAGGACGGTCATCGGACATCCGTCGACTTGGAGAACCACCGTAGCTCCTTGATCGAATTGGCTGATGCCTCCGTGCCTGGGCCGGTCCTCGGTGAATTTCCCCTCGTGGAAACTTGCAATCGTGGCCTTGCAACGCCAAGGCTCGCCATGCTTCGCATCGGTTTTTCCTCCTAGGCTAAGCTCGACCGATTGCCCGATTCCCTCGCGTTGGCAAAGCTCGACGCTTGGAGGATCATAAATGCACACGAAACTCGGACCGATCCTGCGATCGGCAAGGGCTTGCGCAAGAATCGTGCCGTCGGCGGCCGATCCCCCTCCGACGTTGTCTCCCATGTCGAGCAAGCAGAATCGTTTTGCCGGATGTTGCTCGACATGGTCCAACGCTTGCTCGACCGAAATCAACACCCCTTCCATCGACTCACGAGCTTGCCAAAGCGCATCGTAGAGCTCTTTGGCAAGCCGCCGAGCCAAGGCCGGATCGTCGTCGGTGATCACGACAATGGCGGACCCCATCTCCTGCACGTCGGCATAAGGGAACCCCAAGAGGATGCTGTTGCTCAGGACGCGTGGGTCATTGAGTTGGGCATCGGCAAGATCATAGATTGTTTTCAGATGGGGTTCGTCCGTGCTTTGACGCTCGATATTGATGATCATAGGCAGGAACTCCGCATGGATCGACGGTCGTATCGAACCTTCGAGGATCCCGAGCAGCATGCGAGCAGCTTCGAGCCCTCGGGCATGTTGATCCAAATGGGGGTTGGTTCGATAAGCGGTCAAAGCATCGCAGGCTGCGACCATCTTGGCCGAGAGGTTCGCGTGCGGATCGAGAGTTGCAACGATCGGGATTTCAGGACCCACAAGCTCCCGAAGCCGGGAAAGAAAATCCCCATCGGCATCCCGAGCGTGCTCTGCAACTGCCGCCCCATGGGCTGCGACCAACAGACCATCGAGCGGCATGGCTCGGCCGGTCCTTGCGAGCAAATCCTCGACGATCGTTTCCCAAGTTTCGCGGGTGATCGCCCCGGCCGGGGTAGCTCGGTAGGCCCCGATCGGAACGATCTGCGCATCGCCTAAGCCTTGGATAAAACCTCCGATTTCGTGATGGCTCGTGCGAAACTTATCGAGGAGGTCTTGCCCAAAAACCGCAACATCTTGGACAAACCGCTCGAGAGTCGTCGGAGACTCGATGAACGTGTTCGACTCGTGAAGCAGTGCTAAAATTCCGATGCGATGCATAAGACGACTCGTCGAGGATGTAAGGTGGGAATCCGATTGCATTTCGAGTATTGTATGCCAAATTGCTTCCATCTAAATGGAACCACTGCCGTTGCGAAGTTTCGAATCCGAGAGGTTTAGGGATGCTGATTTCATTGGACCAAATGCGCCAAGAGCTCTACTGTGCGGTCGTCTGCGATGCGCTCGATCAAGTCGGATTGCACCATCAATCTCCCCGGATTTCAATCCCGAGGCAGTCCGGTAGCGGATTGTTGGTCGGTCGTTGCAAAACCACCCTCTGGGCCGATATGTTTCATACCGATCCGAATCCCTACGAACTGGAACTCAAGGCGGTCGACGATTGCCAGCCCGATGATGTCTTGATCGCTGCTGCCGGTGGATCGATGCGATCGGGAATATGGGGCGAGCTGCTGACCACCGCAGCAAAAAACCGTGGCTGCATCGGTGCGATCGTCGACGGTGCGGTCCGCGATGTCGATAAAATCCAGACCACCGCGTTTCCTCTCTTCGCCAAAGGCCGTTGCCTCTACGATAGCCTCCATCGCCAACGCGTGATCGATTTGGATGTGCCTGTGGAAATCGACGGCGTTGGTTTCGCTCCAGGTGATTTGGTCTTTGCCGATTCCGACGGAGTGGTGGTCGTTCCTCGCAAGGTCGAACTGGAGGTATTGCGATTGGCGCTCGCAAAAGTTCACGGTGAAAACAAAGTCAGAGACGCGATCCGTGGAGGCATGACCGCCGTTGGAGCTTTTGAAAAGTTCGGGATCCTCTAACGCTTGATAGGACGCACGCACAATCGTTTAACCCGCAGCCAACGGCGAGGGAGTCGCGCTATTCGCATGTTTCGGAGTTTCAATTGATGTTTTCCGTGGCTTTTCGTACTCGTACTCCGCGTTAGCAGTACTCGTACTCGAAGATACGGCATCGAGTACGAGTACGAGTACCATTTCATTGAGTACGAGTACGATGAAAGCCAAAACAGCGCGACTTCAAAAACCAACGGCGAGCGAGTTATGCTATTCGCATGTTTCGGAGTTTCAATCGATGCTTTCCTTAGCTTTTCGTACTCGTACTCCGCGTTAGCAGTACTCGTACTCGTACTCGTACTCGAAGATACGGCATCGAGTACGAGTACCATTTCATTGAGTACGAGTACGAGTACGATAAAAGCCACAACAGCGCAACTTCAAAAGCCAACGGCGAGGGACTTAACCCAGTTCACTTACGGGTCGGATGCTCGGACCTTCATCGCAAGGCCCTCGACCGTGATCTTCAATCCGGATGCTTGGCCAAGCTTAGCCAATAACTCCTCAAGCGAAACTTCGCTAAAGCTCACATCGACCTCACGCCTTGAAAGCTCGGTCGTGAGCTCGTCGGCCAGAAGTTCGAGCGAAAGCTGTTGGCCAAGACTCGTTAGGATCTTCAATATCTCTCCTCGGTATCGACCGGTATAGCGCTTGGTCTGACCTCCAGGAGAGACCGGTTTAGGCTTTGCCGCAGGGGCTAAAGGCTCGACGAGCTCACCATGCGCTGCGACCGGTGCGAGAATATCCCACGCGGCGGTTTGAGATGGAGCTGTCGCGACCGATTCGACCTGCTCGACAGTCGCCTGAGGCCAACGAGAGCGCCAAGCCTGCCAAGCAACTTTGCCGACCTTCGGGATCTCCGATGTATAGCGAAATCGCACAGGACGGCCCTCCAAGAGCGGCTGAAGACTCGGAGGTTGAGCCGCTGGCCAGTCGATGCGTTGGTCGAAGCCCGAGAGCAGAAGCGTTGCCATCGCAGCGATATTCGTCGACTCGAGTCGTCCGGCCGGCCACCGGTCGATGGTCGCAGCGAGCCCCTGGGAATCGCCGATTGGACCGAGCCGATACTGATCGAGAAACGACTTCCAAATGCTTCGCGTGTCGCTTCCATCGGGCCACTCGAAGCGGTCCTTTCGAGTGACGCGCAATCTCGGATCGCTCGGCTCGCTGACCAAATGCCAGTAAGCCCACTCGATCGAAGGTGCCTTACCCTTTGGGACGATCGCGATGTACCGATCCACCATCGCAATCTCTGCATCGAGCTCGTCGGCAACCCTGTCGAGGACTTCTTGGTTGCTCTGTCCCTTGGGGATCTCGATGCTCAATCCATGATCCTTCGGTATGCGGCGATCGAGCCAAACAGGGATCTGATCCCGGACGAGTGTGGTTTGGACCCAATCCGATAAAGGCAACTGCAACTTGCTACCAGCAAATCCGGACGCAGCCCGGAGTTGACTGGTCAATCCTATGGCTTGGGGAGTACGAAACGGATGGACCGACTGAGCCTCCACAAGCCCGTGCGAAAACAAACAAACCAAGAGGCTAAGGAACCAAAGTGCTCGTTGCCAAAGTGTTCGTTGCCAAAGTGTTTGTTGTTTGTCAGGATGCATAAACGAAGTCAACCGCAAGGGGTTTGGAACTGGATGGAGGATCTCTTGGAGTTCGAGCGTCGATGAAAGTCAAGAGCAGCGATCGATCTTTGGTTACTTTAAGCAGAATCATCGAATCGCGTTGAGATTGGCCCCACGTTGACTATCGTGGGATCATACCCAAGACGGACAACAGATCCAAACCAATGAACACGCGACTGACAAACCTGATTTCATTTTACAACGAACAGAGCGGGCCTGCGCGCCGCGATGATCGCTGTCGCGATGAGTCCAAGCTCATTTCCAAATCCATTTCAGAGGACTACTCGGTTTGCACGCTCCGACGGTTGATTTTTTCCCGCGATGCGCAAATCCGACGCGCCGCGGTTTGGGGTCTGGGCTGGATCGGCCAACACTCCGAATGCCGTTTTTTAGGTCCTTTGCTAAGAGACCCCGATGCGGCGATACGGTTCGAAGCCGATCGGGCAAGAGAACAGATTTTGCTCCGGGTTCGAAGTCTCTGGCATCGCCAATTCGCCGAGCAAATCGAGGACTCCATGGCCGATTCGCATTGGACATCCGCCAACCGGATGGTCGATAAACTCGTCGCGACCCATGCAGAGCATCCGCAGAGTTGGTTGCTCAGGATCTCGGTCCGAATGTGCACCTCCCAACTCGCAGGAGCGATCGAAGATTGCAGGCAGGTCCTCTCGATCGATCGCGATTGCTACCGGGCTTGCGTGATGCTAGGTCAAAGCTATTGGTTTATGCAAAGGACCAGCGTTGCCAAAGAATGCTTCCTGGAAGCGGCACGGATCTATCCCGATTGCACGTCAAATCAACTTTGCTCCCAAAGATGACCTGCATGTAACTTCAAGTTACGCCTCCGCCGGGCAAGCCCGACTTTAGGCTTACACAGTGGCCATCGAGTGCAAGACACTCTAAGGCCCGTCTGGGCCCGATGCTTCTGCACCCGGTAAACTAGCACCCGGGACCAAAAGCGTCGACTCGGTGCTCGTGCTGATGGGTAAGTTCCGGTTCTGCGTGGGCATGATCCATTCCAAACTGATGCTCGCGACGGACGCTCGAACGGTGCCTCGGGTTTCCAAGTACAGTTCCAATCCCTCCTCGAGCGTAATCATCCGAAACAAACTGACGCGTCGCCAGGAAGCCTGGCTCGAATCGTACGAGGATACCAACTGGCCTAACGCTTCGCCCCCCATGTTGTCGCTGAACAACAGTCCGGTTTGCGACTCCGAGGGGGACGATTCAACCCGAACCAAGGCCTCGATGTGCACGAGCGATCCGACAGGCAACGGAACCTTCGGTGATGTCACGCGCATGCTCGTACCAGCATAACCGCTCGGGATCGGTTGCCCGGTCCTGCTCGAGGCTTGCAAGACAATCGCAGGATCACCGCTGGGGCCCGCTCCGGTTGCGATCTGAATGGAACTGTCGATCTGCTCGACCAAGCGGTGGTTGCTGGTCCATCCTGATTGCTTCCAATCCAAAAGATCCACAAAGGGTGTACCTGCCAAAGGCGCAGGTTGCCAACGGCGGCCTTGCAAGACTCGATCGAGCTCGAAATGCAAAGGCAACGAGAGGGGCGAGACGACCAACGCGCTGCTGTTGACGCTGGGGAACTGCTCCTTGGCTACTTGCCAACTACTGCGTAGGGTTCGCTGGGCTAAAAGAGTCGCCGTATCGGCATACTCAGCGGCCTTGGCCAATTCGGAATTCGCTAAATACTGAAGGGATGCTCGCTGGGCAGATTGGGCTTCGCGGATCGCTTCCCAACCCGCATCCGACGCCGGCAACTGGCGAGAGACCAAGGTCATTTGGGCCAAGGTGATCAACTGCGTTGCGGTGTCGATACGACTTTCGATCAGACTAGGACCCAAGCGGGTCAAGGCAGTTTGTAGGTAACTCCACGGTCCGTTGTCGACCATGGTCACCAATTGCTCGACGATCGCAGGACGGTCGATCGTCACGACCATTGCACCAGGGACGTTTTTGATAGGTACCCGTTCCAACACACCATGCGTGATGCGATAAATTTGGCGAGGTTGGCCCGTCACAGGGATGGTGACCTCGATGCGTTCAGCGGCCGGGGCTGGACTGCATAGCTGGTCATAATCTCCCGATGCGATGACAAAAACCAACTGGCTCGACGGGGTCTGAAGGATCGCTGCGGTATGTTCCGAGGAATTGACCGCCACGTTGGCCCAATCCGATTCGCCAGCTTGGATCCATGGCATAAAGAGCTCGATTTCCTGATTGATGCTCGCGTAGGACTCTGCGCGAATCGATGCAGTCTGGTCGCCTGAGTCCAATGAAAAGGGAGATCGGAAAATCCATCCCCTCGAACCCTGCATCACACTTCGTATCCATTGCAATCGAGCTTGGAGACGATCGTGGTCGGCAATCGGCCATGGAGATCGACCAAGGGACTCCGAGGCCAAGACTCTCTGCGCAAGCCACTCGTTCGAGAGTTGAGTCCATAGCGATGTCATCGGGACATTCCGGCCAGCAATTGGACGCAATTCGGTTTTGAGGATCGTCGAAGCTTCTTTGGCCGACCGCACCGAGGTAGCAAGCGGCATGGGCGCCGCGAGCCAATCGCTCAATTGGCTATAGGATCCGTGTAGCTCCCAGGCTTCTGCGACCATGGGCCTCGATAAGGACTTCGGATAGCGACTCATCATCGCGACGCGTTCCAAAGACGAGTCCATCTGACTCTGATTCAATGCCAAACCCAGCAGCCATGCGCTCACATGCGCATAGCGCTCCGATTGGTCCTCGGTCGGGACGATCGAGGGAGGTGGTGCGATGACCCCCATCCCCGATTCGATCGATTGCTGCGCTATGAGCGGGTCGTTTGGGTTGCGAGAAATCACGCCGTTGAAGCCCAAGGTTTGGAGGTAGGCAAGACTCTCGCCTTGATGCTGGATCCAGCGAGGTACGCTCTGTTGGATACGCCGAAGCCGCTCACCGGGCGGTTCCATCGCAATCGCCGCAGGACCTGCAAGATCTTCATCGCTGAGCGTCCCCGGAGCGATCATCCCATCGATGCTCAACTCGTCGACTTGGATTTTCGAAGTGCCAGGAAATCCGTAAACACTCAAGAGGATCGCATCGACATAGGGTTCGCGAAGATCGATATCCGGGCCGAACAAACGTCTCAGAAAGCGCTGACGATCCTCGACGAGATTCCACACATCGCTGATCGCCGAGGTCGACCAGCGTCCGGCTCCATCGTGCGGGGATCCAAAAACCACTTCGGTCAGGGCCGAATGCGTCGCTGGGTGCCTGGCGCGAGGGAAAACCACCCGCATACCGATCCGAATGCCGGCCTGCGCGCTTCGAATGCGTATCGCGGCCTTGAGCTCAGGGATGATCGCGCACGGTTCGACAGGGGTGATCAAATAAACGAACGAACCGTTCCCATGGGTATACTCGATCGTCTCGACTCCCGGCTCGATTCGATCCGGTGTCCGCATCACGGTGCGAGCATCATCGCGCCAAAGACTAAATCGAGCCGTACCTTGGTCGAAACTATCGAGGTGCTGTGCCCAAATCGGCTCGGCCAACTGAAGAATCCAAAGGACCAGGAAGGCTGCCCGGATCGGAAAAGTCCACGGAATGGTCCACCTCAAGCCAGCCGAACTAATCGGACTTGGCTGGAACTTTGTGACAGAAAAATCATGGACCGGCTCAAGAAGCATACGCACAGGCTCTCAGGGGGGATTCCGTTGACGCAACTATTGCTTCTATCAAGACTTGGGGAAATTCTCTAGTCGAATCTGGCGAGCGTTCGACCTGGCCAAGGGGTGTCGATGGTACCGAATGTAACGGATGGGCCGATTGTATAAATTCTTGACTAGTAAGGGTTTACGAAGCATTCTAGACCGTCGACGATCAGCCTTCGGCAGCCGCACCGGACAACTTGAGTTTTTTTTAAGTGCTGCCCCTGCCCGTTACAGACATCACCGTTACAGACATGACCGTTTAAGCCCACATGCTCAGGCCTACGAGCCACCAGACGAACTTTGCCCTCCTCCCGTTGGATAGTATTGAAAGCATTGAAATGAACACGAAATCGACTATTTCGGAACTTCCCACCCTGGAACTCCCCGCGGAACTCACCGAGATGCAAGAGGCGATCGACGGACTTTCGACCGAGACCAAACTCCTCCTGCAACCGTTGTTTCAACGGGTTCTCGAAAGCACGAATCGTCGCCGAAAAATCCTTCAGATGGTCCAGGAATCGATCGGCCAACTGCGGTTGGATATGAAGTACCTCGTATTTGATTTGGAAGCGACCCGGCGGGAACGAGACGAGTTGCAACGCCAGGCCAGCGATTTCTCCGATGAAGAATTCGGTCCGGATGCCTCCTAAGCTTCCTGGGAGTTTCCTGGGAGCTTCAAGGCGGACAACGTCCAAATATTCCAGGGGATTTGCAGCCGCAGTCGAGCTTAGCGTTTGCCCGACGCATCGATTCTGCTTACTCTAAAAGTAATCCGACATCCCTCTTACAACGATCCGATCGATCCATGGAGTTCACGCCCCGATCCCTGACCCAACGCTGCATCGATCTTGAGCTCGCCACGCCTGCTCAGATCGATCGCTTGTGGGGGGAACTGCGTACAGAGCAAGTCACCTTCGAAGAGGTCAAATCGCATCTGCTTCGCAAAGGAATCATCACCAACTTTCAGTTGGAACGGATGCTCACCGGAGAGCGGCTCGGGTACTTCTACGGACCCTACAAGGTCCTTTACATGATCGGTGCCGGAACGTTTGCCCGAGTTTTCCGGGCCGTGCATCGCGAGACGGGCAAAGTCGTTGCGGTGAAGGTCTTGCGCCGTCGGCACCGCGACCAAGTCGTCCAGATCGAGCAGTTCCTGCGCGAAGGACGCATGGGCTTGGAACTGCGTCATCCGAACATCGTTACCATTTACGACATCGTCAACGATCCGCGTGCTCCTTATCTGGTCATGGAATTCGTCGAGGGCGAGACCCTCCGGGAGATCCTCAAGATCCGAGGGACGTTCGAGGCAATTCATGCTTTGAAGATCATGCATGATATTTGTTCGGGTTTGGATTTCGCCTTCCAAAAGGGGATCACCCACCGAGACTTGAAACTCTCCAACGTCCTTGTCCATTCCAGTGGTCGTTGCAAGCTGGTGGATTTTGGATTGGCGGCATTGGCCGACACATCGTCGCCCGAAGCGATTGCCGATTGCCCGAGTGCTCGGGCGATCGACTATGCAGCCCTCGAACGAGGCACCGCGGTACGCAAAGGCGACCATCGAAGCGACATCTACTTCGTCGGTTGCATGTTTTATCACATCGTTTCGGGGCGAGCTCCGCTGGTCGAGACTCGAGACCGTCTGATGCGATTGAACATCACCCGATTCGTCGAGATCCCATCGCTCCACGAGGTTACTCCAGGACTTCCAGATACCATTTATGCTATCTGCCACAAAGCCATGGAGTTTAATCCTGAGAAACGGTATCAAAACCCAGGACAGATCCTAGCCGACGTCGATGCGGCGCTTAAAAAACTTCAGCGTGAAATAGACAATCCCGGGCTAACCGATGGCAAGCAAACACCCACGCAGGCAGGCTCCGTTGTACCGGCCGATGTGTTGGAACCGGAGGATATTCTCGAAGGTCAAGGAAAGACGGTTTTGATCGTTGAGAATCGAGCAGAGCTCCAGGATCTGCTGCGTGAGAAACTCAAAAAACGCGGCTACCGTGTGCTCGTTTACAGCGATCCGGAGCGAGCTTTAGCGAAATTCTCTCCCGACGAATCCAACCCCGCCAATTGCCTGATCCTCAGCGCGACGAACCTGGGCAATGACGCGCTCGATGCATTCAATCGCTTCGTATCCGACGAGCACACCAAGCAGATTCCGGCTATACTGCTGGTCGATCCAAAGCAACAGCACATCGTTCGAGGTGCAAACACTTCGGATCGACATGTACTGATCCCGATGCCGCTGAAGGTTCGTGAATTGCGGGAAGCCTTGGTGCACCTGACCAACAAACCTGTCGATACCGCGCCGCAGCAATAGTTCTCGATTGCAGTCCGGTATTCTCATGCTCCTTATAGATCTTAAGATCAAAACCCACTTGCTTGCTTGCCTAGGGTGGTCGTTGTTCCTGCCGACAAGTGTCCTTGTAGCGAACCTCAGCGGAAGCCTATCCGGGGTTCTTTGCGCTCAGGATAACGAACCGAAAGGTACTAGCCCTTCGGTCCAAACCGATTCGGAAAACCAAATTGCCGATTGGCTCCCGGAAACCACGGTGCTGTTCGGGAAAATCGCCCCGGTCGAGCAATGGCTCGAACACCCTTTGAGAACACGTTGGGTCGAAACGGAGAGTTTTAAAAGACTCTGGCGCAGCCCTCAAGCTCTACAGGTCCGCAGTGGGATCACCATCGCCGAAATCGCCCTAGGGCTCAAACTCGATCAACTCGCCAAGGACCTAAGCGACCGCGGTGCGTACGTGGCCATCGATTCGCAGACCCAAGCCGTGGCATTGATGCTGAACACACGCAGCGAGCAATGGCTCGATGACTACATCGATAAAGCGTTCGATTACTTGCGAAAGGACGCCAAGTCCAAGGGCAATCCAGACCCGATCATGTCGACCGAGTATCGGGGGGTGCAAGCCTATAAAATTCAAAACGGAATCTTTGTGAAACTGGGATCTTGGGTCCTCGTGACCAACCAAGGCGATTTTGCCAAAGCCGTCGTCGATCACAAACTCGACAATCGCAAAGGGCTATCGCAAGCTCCTTGGTATCAAGAAGCCAGCAACAAACTACAGGCAACAGGATCGATGGCCGAGTTATGGATCGATCTTGCCCGTATCCGAGAGCAGATGAAAAACAACGACCTGTTCCGTGGACAAGCCAACGACTTCGGTGCTGAGTTGATCCTCGGAGGGGTCCTGAGTGTTCTTGCAAACGCGCAGGTGATGCATGCGTCGATGACGATGGATGAGCAAGGGATCGCTCTAGAGATTCAAAGTCCCTCAGATCCTGCTTGGTACGGCCAAGCAAGGCAGCATTACGTGGGGCCTGATGCCAAAGGACGGGCACCGAATTGGCCGAAGGTCCCAGGCTCACTTGCCACACTATCCACCTACCGAGACTTAGCCCAAATGTGGCTCCGAGCCGGCGATTTGTTCAATCAGGACGTCAACGACCAATTGGCACAGGCAGACAACACATTGACGACCATTTTCGCGGGCAAAGATTTCGGAAGCGATATTCTCACTGCGATTGAGCCAGAGTTGCAAATTTTTGCAGCCGAGCGAAGTTTCGACCAAGCTGCATTGAAACCCACCATTCAGCTACCTAGCTTCGGGATGATAGCACGGTTGAAGGAACCAGCGAAACTGCAAAGGGAGTTGAAGAGAACCTTCCAGAGTTTCATCGGGTTCCTGAACGTGGCTGGAGCTCAGGAAGGACAGCCTCAATTGGAACAGGACACGATTCAGCAAAATGGGGTATCGATTTACACTTCGCAATTTATCGTCGAAGAGGATCGCAAGTATCCCGATGGACTTCCGATCCAGTTCAATTTCCAGCCCACCTTAGCGTTCCTCGACAATAGGGTGGTGCTCTGCAGTTCGGTCGATTGTGCCAAATCGATCCTTGGGCAAAACCCGGTGGATACCGGTTCGCAAACCGCACAAGTGCAGACTCGGCTAGAGGCCGATGGGGCATCGATTCAGAAAGCGTTGCAGATCAATAGCAATCCGATCATCGCGCAGAACATGGTCGAAAAAGGCACAACACGCATCGAGGCCAAACGGGAGTTCGATACGCTGATGCTGATTCTTGGACTCGTCAAACGCATGGATATGAGCTTAGAGTTCCAAGACCAAGCTCGCTTGCGGTTGCGACTTGATGCCAACCTCGATCCTTGATCGCTTTGTTCTGGCTCTTCGTCGTGCTCGAGTACGACGAAATCCGATGCGAGGCACGAACTCCGAGCATTCATCGAGTCGCCGGGATAGAGCCACCATCAGAAACAGGCTGATCGGCAACTTCGATGCAATGCTTTGGTCGTCGGTCTGTCGCGTCAATGGCCTTGCCCTTGAACTTTGAGTCATATTTCGCGTAGTGCTCGACGAGTCCCTCCAAATTGGGACCGATTTCATTCGAGATAAGCTTTCGGACACGACGTACTTCTTCGAGAACAGGGTCATTCGTCATTGTCACCACCTCCTATCAGCTCCAGCGGGGTAACGAGTTTTGGCACCGACAGCTTCAATATACCATTAACGCGTGCAATGTTGTCAAATTTGTTCGCGTTTGCCAAGTGTGAGTACCGCTTCGCTGAGTACGAGTACGACGAAATTCGAGCGGAAGTACGAACAATCGTTTAACCCGCAGCCAACGGCGAGGAAGTTGCTATTTGGCACCCATGTCGTGCAAACGTATTTTAAATGCAGAGTTGAAACACAGAGACACAAAGGACACAGAGACAGAAAGACAGACAAAGGAAAAACAGTGAGAGGCAGAATGCAATGTGATGCACGCGGATGGACCCGGATGGGCTGCTAATTAGGCGCAACCTCAACCGGTACTGTCAACGGCTTGATCGACTCCCCTTTTTTGAATTGCAAGGAACCTCGACTACCCGGTGCATGCAAGATCGCGACGCTGTTCTCTTGCATCTCGATCCGGTCGAGAAATATACGATGCACCAAATACAGCTTCCCATCGGACGGTGCAGACGCAGGAGGGACAAGCTCCATATGGATCCACAACCAACCCCGTTCGCTCTCCATACCTACCCACTGCAACGTCGATCTGCTCTCTCTAGGAAGCTTTCTCTTCCCATCGGTGTCGCTTGAACTGTTGGATTTCCGCTCCAAAGATCTCATCGGCTCCAATCCCGATATCTGCTCAGCGATCTCTTTTGCACTCAACGTCTCAGAAAGACTGATCAAAAAGAATTGGTTTTCCAAGAAGTCAACCGCCACCTTGGAAAAGTTCTCGGACTCTCTTGCAACACTCTCCTTGTGCAAATCCGATAACGCCAATTCCAAATCGCGCGGGTGCATCCGCAGAGAAACTTCCCAAGTGCCACTCTCGGCGTTGTGTCGCATCTGGCCAATACAAACGTGGAACGGATGACTAGCCTGCGCACCGACCCATCCCAACGCGATCCAAAGCAAGCCACCAAAAAAACAGATTCGATTCGCTATCCCCATGATCTCTGAGCTTTCGTCGCTAAGCATTGGTCAAACTCCAGGGCTAAGCTGGCGTTTCTTCTTTTTCTTCTCTTGCTTCTTCTTCGCTCCAAGCCCACCCTGGTCTGGTGCTTGCGGCTGCTTGTCCGTGACCTCCTTAGATGGCTCATTAGCCTCTTTAGCTTCCTTAGCTTCCTTAGCTTGCTGTGCTTCCTTAGCCTGCTGTGCCTCCTTGGCCTCTTGTGCCCGTTTGGCTCGGGACATTGGATTGTCCTCCGATCCCCTGCGCTGCGATTTGAACAATTGGAATCTGGTCGGTTCAAGCACCGGTGGGAAGTGATTGTTGTCCCGATTGATGTCGGCGGTCTCGCGGTATGGGTCGAGCTCGAATTTGACGATCGGCTCGGCGGTGATCACCAGCGTGTCGCACACCGTTGCATCGACTCGCCAAGCTTCGGCTGGAATCCGAATCTCTTTAGTCGATCCGTCCTCGTGGGTCAGCAAAACGATAATAGGCATCACCAAGCCCCCGACATTTCGAAATTGAAGTCGGTAAAATCGATCGGTGTTGGCCAACAGCTCTTTTTCATGTTCGGTCATCTGCTCGAGCGATTTTTGATAAGCAGCCCGTTGCTCGTCGGTCACGGCTCGGGGATCGTACTGGTTGTAGAAATCCTTGAGCTCAGGGAACTGATCGGCTCGTTTGACCAGCTCCTTGTTTCGCTTCTTCGAGAGCGTCGGCAACTGTGCCTCTTTCTTGTTCTTCTCATCGGCTGCGATTTCATCCGGCGTGCGGCGATCGACCATGTAGACGTCGATCTTGTCCAACGCGATATCGCAGTGGTCGGTGGTATAGAACCAACCTCGCCAGAACCAATCAAGATCCCTGGCTGTGGCGTCTTCCATCGTCCGGAAGAAATCCGCCGGCATCGGACGCTTGAACTTCCATCGACGCGCGTACTCCTTGAACGCAAAATCGAAAAGCTCTCGCCCTAGAATCGTCTCCCTCAAGATATTCAAAGCCGTTGCAGGCTTGCTGTACGCGTTGGGTCCAAACTGCATGATCGATTCGCTGTTGGTCATGATCGGGACTTGATTCGTGCTTTGCATATACGGGACGATCAATTCCGGTTCCCCTCGTTGGGACGGGTAGTCTTGCTCCCATTCCTGTTCGGCAAGGTACTGCAAGAAGGTATTGAGACCCTCATCCATCCAGGACCATTGCCGCTCGTCGCTATTGACGATCATCGGAAAATAGTTGTGACCTACTTCATGGATGATGACCGTAATCAGGTCGTATTTGGTCGCAGAGGAATAAGTCCCATCTTCGCGAGGTCTTGGACCGTTGAAACAGATCATCGGATATTCCATGCCCCCGACAGGCCCATTGACGCTGATCGCGACGGGATAGGGGTAATCGAACGTGTAGCGACTGTAGACATTCAACGTATGGATGATCGCGTGCGTCGAGTACTTGCTCCAAAGCGGCTCGCCTTCGTTGGGGTAATAGCTCATGGCGATCACTTCGTTGTCATTGACACGATGGCCTTGGGCATCCCAGATAAACTTCCTACTTGTGGCGAAAGCGAAATCGCGGACGGCTTCGGCGCGGAAAATCCAGGTTTTGGTCTGGTCGGTTTTTTCCTTTTCGTTTTCTTTGGCCTCCTCCGGAGTGACGATCCAAACCGGCTTATCGGCCGTGCGAGCTTGTTCAAGTCGTTTCCGTTGCTCGTCGGTGAGCACTTCGTTTGGATTTTGCAACTCGCCTGTAGCAGCAACGATATGGTCGGCAGGTGCCGTGATCCGCACCAAGTAGTCTCCAAATTCGAGCGTGAACTCACCTTGGCCTAAATACTGCTTGTGCTGCCAACCGGTTACGTCCGTAAAAGCCGCCAGTCGGGGGAACCATTGGGCGATTTCGTAGATGGCATTGCCATCTTTTTCAAACATCTCGTAGCCGGTTCGCCCGCCGATGTACTTCGAGTTGTTGATCCGATAAGACCACTTGATTTTCATCGAGAATTCCTGGCCGCTCAGGAGTGGCTCGGGTAGATCGATGCGCATCATCGTATCGACGGTGAATGTCTCTAGCCGGTTTGCTTGAGCATCTGTGACACTTTCGATGACGCATCGGCCGTCGAAGGATTGGCGTTCGAGGATCGCATCGATCTCGGACATCGTGGCTCGGTTTCCGAATCCGATTCTCCCTGACCTCAATCGGTTCGCATCGGAGTCGGAGGCAAAGAGATTCGGATCGAGTTGGATCCACAGGTACCGCAGGGCGTGTGGCGATTGGTTTCGATAACGGATTGTTTCAGACCCGTGGATTTGGTTCTGGGACTCATCGAGTCGGACATCGATGGTGTAATCGACACGCTGCTGCCAATAGTCGGGTCCCGGTTCGCCATTGGCGGCTCGGTAAGAATTTGGGGTTGGGAGGATTTCCTCGAGTTGGCGGAATTTGTCTTCTTGTCCGTATTTGCGGTTTGGGAAAGGTTGGCCCAGCGTCGGTTGGCTTATCAACCAAGCAAGGACGATCGAGCAAGCAAAACGGAGTGCAAAGGGGGTATTCATGGGGTAGGTGTCTTGGATGGGTTACGGTTTTGTTGGCTTGGGCTCTAGTTTGATCGCTCTTGGGAGGATGTCAAAGAGAACCTAGAAGCTAGATTCGACACATCTGGATTTTGCGGCGCTTTGTAGCGGAGTCGGTCGGGAAAATTCGGTCGTTTTTCTTGTCTCTCGATTTGCAAGGTGCATACTTGAGTGTCGGTTACGAGGGAGAAAGAAGCGTACCCGCCAGGAGTAGAGCCTGGTGAAAGTGGCTAAACGTCGTCACGCTCAAAGGGTTTTCGAGCACTTTCTCCCCCCTAATCGATTTCGAACGTTCCGGTTTGAGGATTGGTTTGAACGAATGGACCCCCGCAAGGGGGTTTTTTCGTTGAATCATCCCCTGTCTCTCTGGAACTAGTCTCCCGGGGACTAGCTCGCCGGGGGACTAGCTCGCCGGGGGACTTGTTCCGTGATCTTGGATCCGATCGATCTGTTCAAGCGTATAGAGCTTGCCTTTATTGCAGCCCGGACATGATTTGGCTGCCTGCCCCCACTTGCTTGGGCTTTCCAAATTGGACTGCCAGAATGGCCAAGTCCGGCATTGCTTGGGCCGGACTTCGTAGACGCTGCAGCCGCGCGTTTTTGGGTCGAGGAAGATGCAATCGCCATCGGAGTACTCGACCAGACTTCTGCGAGCTCCGACGTCTCGAACGAATTTTCGTTCGAATTGGTCTAGATCGTCTTGCATGCCGATCTTTTGTGCGATCGATTCGATTTCCTCTTGGTCGACCCAAACAAAGCCTGTTTGGGGCCCAGAGCAGCAATTGCCACATCCGGTGCATTCGAAGGCCAAGCCGGCTCGATACCACGGAAGCGTTTGACGATGTTCCGAATCCTGACTGCTTAAGTCATAGGAATCGGAATTTTCTGAGGAAGGATCGTGTTTGGGCATCTTGAGCTTACTCGAGTTCGCTCCGAAGCATCACGCTCAGCCCAAAGACCTCTTCGAACAGATCGCCACTCTGACGGATCGTGAGTTGTTCGAGCGAGACGTCTTCGCTCCCGCGGGTGACAATCACCAAGCGATTGTCTTCTTTCAAGCAGCGGATGGTCCCGATCCGTTGAGAGCGTGATTCATTCAGGGCGATGGCAAGTCTCAAGAGGGCTGCTAGTTTTGCTACCGCGATACGGTCATTGCGATCGAGCGTCGAATAGCCTTCGTGCTCGGGTTGTGGCGAGGATCGTCGTTGGTATCGCACAACGAGCGAGAGCAGAAGCTGATCTCGATCCGACAGCCCGAAGAGTTCGCTGTGGCGGATGATGTACATCGCATGTTTATGGTGGGAACGACTGCTGATGAAGCTACCGATTTCATGGAGTATCGCAGCCAGATACAAAATCAGCTCCATCCGTTGATCGAGCTGGTGTTCCTGCATCAGGTCGGAGAACAATTTTCGACAGAGAGTCGCGACGTGCCTGGCATGGGATTCGTCGAATGCGAAGCGTCTTCCGAGGTTGATTGCGGATCGGACGATCTGGTTTCGCAGTTCGACAGTCCAGGCATCGCGTACCGAAAGTTCCGTCAGGAGACCGTCTCTTAGATTGGTGTCGGCGACGAACAACTGGTCGCACTTGAACTCTTTCGCAAGCAGTGCATAGCTCATCAAGGCTGGCCAAAGCGTCTCGGTATCGGCAAAACTCATCGAATATCGGCTGATGAGTTCGTCCTCATGCAGGTTTCCAATCTGACGCGCAAAACTCAGTAACGCATCGGCCGATACGCGCTGAAGCTCACCATCGGCTGTGACGGAATCGATGTTCTTGACCGCCATCCGCACATCGCCACCGATGGCGACCATTTGGATTTGGCTTGTTTCATCGACGTTGTCGAAGATCTGGTGGACGATCCGCCGGATTTGGGTTTCAAGGATCGCGCGCTGCTTGGCATGCGAGGTCTTGAACCGATCGACTTGTTCGAGCATTCGCAGTGAGCCGAGTCGGTACGTATTGGAAAACTGGATGTTCCCTCCGCTGACGACGAGTATTTCCGTGCTGCCGCTACCGACCTCGACGACAATCGTTTTGACTGTTGCCAGGACGGGGTTGAGTTGCAGCAGAGGCTGGATCCCCATGTAGGTGATCCGGTTGACCTCGGCTTCGTCGAGGATTTTGATTTCGAGTCCCGTTGCAATGTAGATTCGGTCGATGAACGCCAAGCGGTTGCTCGCCTCACGCACAGCGCTGGTTGCCACCACGCGGATTTGTTCCGGACGGGTGATGCCGTACTCTTGCATCAAGCGGCGATAGCTTTTGAGGACCCGGACGCACTCCTCGATGCTCTCGCGAGAGATTTGCTGTGTGGTGAAGGTATCCTTGCCCAGCGAGACGGCTCGCGAGACCTCTTCGAGCGTTCGAACGTGGCTTTGACCTTCGATTTCCGCAATCGCCATGCGGATGCTCGTCGAGCCGATATCGACAACGGCCACGATTCGCGCAGCGGTCGTCTGTTGATTCCCACTTGGTCGTTGACTCATCCCGGCTGACATCGCTTGCCCTAGTTCTCTGTTGCCTTATTTGATTCCGTAATATTCGATCATACTTTGAAGAACTCTCACAGGCCAATTCAGTAGACTGGCAAATCCCGAGGCTGGCAAATACCGCCGTCAGGCAAATCCCGCCGTCAGGCAAATCCCGAGGCATGTTACCCGCCGTTGCTCTTGATGGCCGCTTCGATTACCTGAAGGACTTCGCTGAGTTTAAGCCCATTCTCAAGGGCGATTTTCCGGCAGGCTTCGTACTCTGGAGAGAGAACTTCGGAGCCGTCTGGATAGCTAGCGGCCTTGCAAGGCACCTTTCCCCAAGGAGTCTGCACTTCGACGGCATGGCGTTTGAGGATGCTGCGCTGCTGAAGGGACTTTCGAATTCCGAGGGTCCCGGTGTGTGCGAAGATCACAAGTTCGATGCGCTGGGCTAGTTCGGGATTTGCCAGGACGCTCAGGAGCGTTCCGGGTCGGTTCTTCTTCATTTGAATCGCCGTCGTGTAGACGTCCAACGCCCCGGCCGCCCAGAGTTGCTCGATCGCAAAACCGATCTGCTCGCCTGTGACATCATCGAGGTTGGTTTCAAATCGCACGACGGTGTCGCAGTCGACTCGGCTCTCGGAAGGATGCGTGGACTCAGACCCAAGGAAAATCCGCAGTAGATTCGGTCGATCTTCAAGCTCACGCGTTCCAGCCCCAAGTCCGATCGTCTCAATTTGTATCGCTGGGAGCGAACCGAAGCTACTGACAAGCTCCGCTAGGATCGCCGCCCCGGTAGGGGTCGTCAGTTCCGCTTGGAGATCGCACGGAGCGATGGGGATCCCACGGAGCAATTCGGCCGTTGCCGGTGCCGGTACTGCAACACGTCCATGGGCGATCCTGACAAAACCGGTCCCGGTCGGAACGGCCGAAGCCGTCGCGCGTTGGATTCCCAGTTGGTCCCAAGCGACAGCGCAACCGACGATATCGACAATCGAATCGATCGCTCCTACCTCGTGGAAATGGACTTGGTCGATCGATATGCCATGGACTCTCGCCTCGGCTTTGGCAAGACGCTCGAAAATTCGGTTGGCGATACGTCTTGCCGCAGGACTGATTCGCGCCCGGGCGATGCACTCGAGGATTTGCTCCAAATCGCGATGCGTCGGATCCTCGGGAGCACGAATCTGAAGTTTCTGGGCACGGAAACCTTGTTTACGGACCGGTGCGATCGAGAGGCTCGCAGCCAACCCCATCGAGTCGATCGCCGCTTGAATTTCCTTGAGGTTTGCACCGCAGTCGATCAGGGCCGCCAGGGTCATATCGCCACTGATACCGCTCGAACAATCCAAATAAGCGACCCGCATGTCCGAATATCGTTTCTGGCTGGAACTCAACGCGAAGGGTTTGGTTTGCTACAATTGGCCTAGCAAATGGGACAACGCTTCCATTTTGCACTCCGATTTTAATCTGGCTGATGGATCCTTAGAATGCGAGTCCCCAACTATCCGGGAAGCCGTGGCGTTTCGATCAATTTGACCCCTATGATCGACGTGACGTTTCTGCTGATCATCTTCTTTTTGGTCAGCAGCCATCTTTCTAAGCAGGAGAATTTTCTTCCCCTGGAACTTCCTATCGCCTCGACGGGTGTTTCGGATTTCTCGGATCGCGTGACCCTGACGATCCAAATTCCCTCGGACGGCTCGTATTTGGTGAACAATGCACACTCGGACTTGGAACAGATCCAAGCGTCCATTCTTCAAAAGATGGAATCCAACGGAAAGAGTCCGATTCGAATCCGGATTCGAACGGATAAATCGGCCGCTTATGCACCGATCGCAAGGTTGCTCAAGCTCTGCGCGTTGACGGGGAACTCGGACATTGTCTTTGCGGTGTACGAGGAGGGGCGATGAAGACCAACTATTCGAATCCTCGGGGGAGCACATCGCTCGATAACATGATGACACCGATGATCGATGTGGTGTTTCTGCTCCTGGTTTTCTTTTTGACCACCGCTTCGTTCCAGCGACTCGAGAAACTACTTCCAAGCTCTGTTTCTGCTTCGTCCGATTCGACACTCGGAGAGTCCCAAGACACCCCTCCGGTTCCACCCCAAGAGGACATTCACGATTGCGTGATCAAGATTCGGCGTCAGGAAAATCAAATCGAATACCAATGGAACGGTGTTCGAGTCGATTCGCTCGAAGCGATCGAACAAAGGCTCATTGGGATTCTCAAGGTTCGTGCTGACGTTCCGATCATCGTCGATCCCGACGATAGCATTTTGGCAGGCGACGCGCTCGGAGTCTACGATCTGGCCAAACGCGCCGGTGCCAGTTCGCTGTACATGGTCGCTCGTTGATAACCGATCGATTTACTGCTTGATCAGCGTTTCGATTTTCTTGCGTAGAAGATCCTCGTTTTCGTCGCTCGCGCCGACGAGAACCTCGACGATTCCACCATCGCGATCGATCAGAACGGTTTGAGGGATCGCCGCGACGTTGTATTGCTTCGAGACGGTTCCATCGGTATCGAGCACCACCGTTGGGATCGATTTAAGGCGTTCGAGAAACGGCCGAACGCGGGTTTCAGGTTCCTCGCAGTTGACCAAAACCAGTTCAACCCCCGCTTCCTTGTACTCTTTGGAAATCTCGATCAACGATGGGATCGAGCGGATGCAAGGTCCACACCAAGTAGCCCAAAAGTCTACGATCAGGATTTTGCCCCTGTTCTCCTTGAGTTTGAATGGGGTCCCATCGATCTTCATCAGATCGAATTCCGGTGCGCCTTGTCCGATCATCCGCATTTGAGGTGTGTCGTTCGGGCGATCATTGCCCCCTTCGGATTCGGAAACGAATTTGGGGTCTGGTGCGTGCTGTAGCTTCCACTTGCCGTATCGATTTTGCGAAGCATCGACGGCGATCGCATCGCCGAGCGAGATACGTACAACGCTACTCCAAGGTAGCGAACATTCGCCAAGCTGCGGGTGGGTGCCTTTGAGCTCGTCGGCGTCGACCGATTCGGGGACAATCGAAACCCGGGCGCCCTGCTCGAGGATGATTTGGTAGACGTCGTTGGACGCAATTTGGACGGGGTCTTGTGCCTCGGCGCTATCTGCAGGTTTCGCCGGTTCGGTCTTCTCTTGCTTTCCTGACGGATCGGTCGGATCGGACGGATCGGACGGATCGGACGGTTCGCTCGGATCGTTGGTTTGCTCAAGCTTCGGTGCAGGGTCCAGAGCGATCAGTTCGGCAATGTTTTTGACCAAGATGGTTCGTTGCTCGCCTCGTACATCGACGACCAGTTGATCGCGATCAAAGTGAATCAGTTTTCCTCGGAGCAAGTCCCCATCGCGAGAGACCACCAAGTGGCTCGGCGGATTGTTGCGTTGAACACGTGGGAGGGTCAGCAATCTTAATCGTGTAGCGCGATCGATTTTGTCGACCCCTCGATAATCGACAAACCGCACACCACGAACCAAGGCTTGTTCGATCGACTGTTTAGGAAAAAGGGTCGACTCGAAGAAAAACTCTTCGGCGTCACCCCGGCGGACCATGGCTGGAAAGCAGTCACCCGAGAAAAGGAACAGACTAGGGTCCTCGGGCTTAAGTGGCCGTCCGACGTCATTGTCGTTCGGTGGGGTATCGGTTCGAACGTTGGCCAAGTTTTCGTTGGGTTTCGTTCGTTTCTGGGTCGATCCAGCCAGTTGGATCAACATCGGTTCGATGGCTCCATCGGCTCGCGGATTGAGGGCAACGGGTGCGACTGCGTTTTTTGCGAGCCACGTGAATGTTTTGGAACTTGGGGTATGCTGAGCGACGCTCGCAATGCGTCCGGTCGATACCGCGTCATCGGTGATCAAGCGTTGGACGACGATCTTCTGTGCCTCGGCGATCGTTTTGGGTTGGGGATCTTCGACGATCGGCAATGCGCGTTTGGAAATCCTCTTGATTTGCGATAGCGGGACTGGCAGTTTTTTCCCAGCCACATCGATGTCGATTCCTTCAAAGGACGCTTCGGTCCGACTTTGTAGAGCGCTCGAGGCGAATCGCATCCCGTTGATCAATTCGACGGTCGTGACTTGGTTTGGCGGCGCAGATTCCAAAGGGAACTCGATCCGCTCGATCTCCTCGAACCCCAAGCTGATCGGCGACTGCGCAATGCCTTGGACTTTGACGGAACCCTGGTCATCGACATCGGCTGGAGCGTTGAGGATACTGCCGAAAAAGGTCCCACGGGCTTTGGTCATCCATTCGAATTGTCCGTTTGCGGGTCGATTCGGCTCGACCTCAGCGGCTTCCGAGGGGATGGAGAAGGCGTTGCGGGATATGCGAAGGTCCCTGAGCGTCAGAACACCTAACGCGGTGTTGGTGAAGCTCACTTTCGTCCGTCCAACGAACCGTTCCTTGATGTTTCCCTTGAGTCTTCCGAGAACTTGATTGTCCTTCATGAGCACGTAGACCCCTTTGGTGGCATCGCAAAGCAGGCGGAGTTTGATCGATTGATCTTCCTCGTAGGGCAATTGGATCGTCGTGACATCGGCATCTGCCGAGTTCTCTAGGAGTAGTGTCACGTTGAGGAGTTTTTTGTTCTGAAGTTTACGGACCTGCAATTCCATGCGGCGCGGTTCACCAAGGGTCATCCACCAATTCGGGGAAGCTTGGTCCCATGCCACATCGAGGTCGATGGTGGCCAATTCCGGAAGCTGGGCCCATTGCGAGATGGTCGTGCCGCTGGTGTCGGTGGAGATCTCACCTGCCTTGAGGTACCACTTGGTGGCTCGCCCGTTTCGTGTGGCCGGGAGCACCTGCTCCCAGTCTTGAGCGCTGAGAACTTCGACGGCTTGCGATCCACCCGGGATGATCCGCAGGAGGTACCGGAGGTTTTCGGTAGCAAGTGAAACCTTACCAACTTGAGGCACATCGAGTTCAATACGATCGGGTTGGATCGAGACGAGCTCGCCGCTGACGACCTCCCCTGTTTTCAACTCGGCACAAAAGGGGTTCTTCCCCAACGGATTGCTTTGGGTTGGATCACCGGATGCGTCTTGGACTTGGACCAGTTGAAGGGCATCCCAGGGAAACGCGATGGGCTCTAGGAAGCTAGGACAGTCCCACAGGAGTTGCTGCGGGTTTTGGCTCGCCGCGAGTTTTCCTCGGTAGGTGTCTCCACCTTGGATCCTCAAGACGCTGAGCGAATTGCTGGATTGCTGCGCGCCGGCTTGCTGCGCATCGACTTGCTGCTGCGCTTCGACTTGATCGAATAGGCAAGCGACCAGCAGACAAAGCAAGACACCGAGGGAGGCCAATCTTGCAAACGGGGCGAAGGCCAAAGAGCAAAAGAGTTTCATAACCATCGGTCGTTTAGCGTTCGTAGATCGGTAGGAATCGGAAATTCAGGGCCAGAGCCAGCAGCGACATGCTTGTTGCGACCGGTGCACCGTAGTTTCCGTCGAAGTGCCCATCGGCTCTCTGTTTTTCTTTCAACTCGCGGATGAGGTTTTTGTTCCATTTTTCCCAAGCGGCGATATCGGATTGAAAGAGGGCTTGGGCTTTGTAATAGGCCGTGTATTCGCCGTAGTGGTCGCTTGTTTCGTTCGAGTCTGTCGACTTTAGGAATGTCGAGGTCGCTTTGAATTCCTTGAGATCTTTGCGCCCTGAGACGCTATAGACGAGCGTTGCGATCGAGACCCGGGCCGGAGAATTGTCGAATCCGCCGAGCCCACCGGCATAAGCGACTTGTCCACTCGAAGAGGTCATCGAGGTGAAGTATTCGATCGCTCGATCGATGGATTTGTCGGGGACTTCGACGCCGGCGTTGCGAGCGGCGAGCAATCCGACCATGACCGAGCCGCTTACGGAAGTGTCTGCATCGGTCGAATCGGGAGAATAACGCCAGCCGCCGACGTTGTTTTTGTTTTGGCTGGTAATCGCGGTCCGAACGGCCAGCTCGAGCGCTTTGCCGATCGAACGATGCTTGCTCTCATTCTTCGAGACGCCATCCCACAAGCGGCGTTCGTCGAGGGCTCCGTAGGCTTCGGCCAACGCGAGCATTGCGAATCCGTGGTGGTACATGCTCGACCCGATGTATCCGGTCGTCGGGTTCTGATCTTCGATGATCGATCGAACTCCTTTTTTGATCGCATCGGAATGAACGCCAAAGTTGGGGTCTTCGCCGTAGGCCAGGAAGGCCATGGTGGCCAGCCCCGTGACACCAGGACCGCTTTCACCGCCCTTGAATCGGCCGTTGTCATTTTGGTTGTTTTCGAGCCAGGTCAAACCTCGCTCGTACATCTCTCGCACGTCTCTAGGAACCGCTTGTCCTTGAAACATGTTTTCGCGCAGAGGATTTTGCGCCACGGCTTTCGAGCCTGTGGCGATCGATGTTGCAAGCAGCACTAGGCAAATTGCCGAGCAGAGACATTTAGAAATCATCGCCAAGTTCACGGATCACGAGTTGAAGGTCGTCGGACTGTTCGAGGGGCTTTTTGAGTTCCTGAATTTGTTCAGGGGAGAAGATCTCCCGTTTTTCTTTTTCGGGAAATTGCTGAAGCGCCTGCCAAGCTTGATCGAGCGACTTCCAAGCTTCGGTATTCGAAGCGGTATAGGGTTCGAGTTTGTCGCGTTGCTTGGAGGTCAATCCCAATCGGCGAGAGATGCGCATGAGCACTTCGATCCGGGCGACTTGCTGTCGATACTCGGCTCTTTTTTGGTTGTCCTTTTCGATTTCCTGTTTGTGTTGCTCGCTCAGGTTGCTGAACAGGACTTTTTGCCAGAGAGGCAATTTTTTGGTGTTTGGCGGTTGGCCTTGCACCCGAAAACGCTCGGTCAGCTTGAACACCTTGTTATAGAATTCGGAGTACTCTTCCTGGGTTGGATTGCGTGGCCCCTGGGCGGCCAGGGCCATGACCTCGGTCTTGAACCTTTGGATTTCTAGTTCTGCGGTCGCTTGTACTTTCTCCCGTGTGGCCTCATCGATCCCGCAGATCAGCTCGATGCGGTTGACGGTCGATCGGACGCGTCTGCGTTGCTGTTGTTCGAAGGTTGCTTCCGAACCGCCGAGTTGGCTGTAGATGACGTCGGACCATCGGTCCGGATCCATGGCGAAATTGACCATGGCATTTTTCTTTGGGGCTTCGGGCTCTTCCTCGGGTTCAGGACGATTGCGGTCGAACGCACGTGGGATCTTATCGGCTTTATCCGTTTTGTCCGACTTATTCTGCCCAGAGGAACGATCGGGTTTCTCGCTGTTGTTCTCGGGCTTATTGCCTGGGACCACCACGGGATCTTGGGCTTTGACAGTGACCTCGATGGCTAGAATTTGCTGCGCGGGAATTTGCTGTGCGGGGACCTGCTGCGCATCGAGCCTATTGTAGGCCGACGAGAGAACGATCCACCCGAGCAGTGCGATCCGAGAGACCACAAGGATTGCTCGGATGGGTCGTGGGTTTGGGGCTACAAAGGAACGTAGTAGTTGCATCACGGCTGAGGCTTTGCGGGTGCAGCGGGAGGCGTTTGAAGTTGGATCGATTCATCGCTTTGAACGTCGGCGATTTGAAACCGTTCTGCGAGCGACTTGGAGGGAAGATCGGTCGAGCCGCCAGAGGTGTAGTATTCTTGCCGGCCCGCTGAAGTATCGGCCCCTGCGGTTCTTTGCGCGTCGCTCAGAGCGGTGCTGATCCAAGCGAACTTGGTCTCCGGGGTGGTCCCGTTGCGGTACATGACCCACCAAGCTTCTTTCCAGCGTTCTTGCAGAAGGGTTTCGACTTCCTTCATTTGCTTGGCGCTGAGTCCGAACTTGCGTTCGGCGTCGCTGACCATTTTTCCGATGACGATCCGACGTCGAAGGGCGTTGCGGCTTTCGAGTTCAAAGTTCCAGTTGGTCCGTTGTTCTTCGGTGATTGCGTCGACTTCACGCATCCAAGTTTTCACAGCGGTTTCAACTCGGAATTCAAAGTCCACACCACCGCGTTGATTGGCTTCGGAGTAGCTTCGGAAAACCGAAGCGAACTTGGACTTCCATTCGGTTTCGATCAGATTGACGAGCTCTTTGGATTGCGCAGGATTGAGCTTACAGATCGATTGGAGCGCGTTGAGCTCTTGTTGGATCAGACCTCGGACCCATTTTCGGGCCGTGATTTCGCGGTCGTTCAGCGGTTGCGCGTTCCTGGCTCCTGCGATTTGAATGGCTTGAAATCGGATGGCTGGAAGGGCATTTTGGGCGCTTAGCCTTGTGCTTGTGCCAACGGTCCCGAAGATCGCGAGAGCCAAATGGAGACACAGTTGGAGACACAGAGCCTTTGGTCGGCTTGAGAAGTCTCGCAAGAAACGGCTTGTAGGAATCAACAGCGCCATTAGCGTCGATCGATCCTTTCGAAGTATTGGTCTAATCCGTAGCGGAACTCTTCAGGAAGGCTCGATCCACTTGTTCCTGTAGCTTGCTCGACTCCGTGGTCTTGTCGGATCTCTTTTTCGTTGATGCCAGGTCCGACCATTGCGATGGCCGCATCGGTGGTATCTCCAGAACCTCCTCCGCCTGGGTTTGCCCCCCCTCCCCCACCCTTGCTCTTGGGGTTGATCCGTTTGCTCGACAGGAGCAATTCGATCGCCTCGGTTTCTGCCGCTACGGCGGCTTTCCCAGTGTCGGGTCGTTTGAGGGTTGACCAAGCGTCGTTCATGGCCAATTCGACCATTTGCATCAGCTCGATTTCTTTGGCGAACTCTTCGGAACCGTTGGGTAGCTGTTCGATTTTTTCACCGACAACCACGATGCGATCGCGGAGTTCTTTTTGGGTCCCGACGAGCTCTTTGACCGAGGTTTGGTACTGTTCGTCTGGAGCGGCCGCTTTGGCTTGTTCGGCAAGGCGAGTTCGTTCCCGCAAGTTCATTTCGGCCTCGAGGACTTGCATGACCTCCAGGACGATCGACGGTGGAAGCGAGCCTTTGGATTTCCCGCCAGGGCATTGGCCTTTGGACGCTGGATCGACGAGATCCTCGGCCCAGCGATCGAAGGTATCGGACCAGTATTCGGCCTCGGCGATGGTGAGTCCTTGTTGCTCGACGACTTCCTGGGTGATTTTCCGAAGGCCAGCCAGGGGATCTTCTTTGCGGATGTCGTCAAGAACATCTCGGAACTTGACCATCGGCCGGCGTTCGTGGAAGGCTTCTAGGTCATCGATGATTTGCCCGACGTTGTTCAGAGCGACGTTCTCTCTTGAAGAAAGCTGTTCGAGGTTTTCACGGTCTTCGGATTTAAGGCGTTTGGCTCTGACGCCAAAAGCGGTCGGAACCGAGGTGCTTACCGCGTCGGCTACTGAGATTTGTTCGCGGGAAGCGGCCTTAAAGCGTTTGACCAGCGTGCTTCCTTCGAGGTTTGCCATCACTTTATTGAGTTCGTCGGAGACCTTGTCGAATTCTTCGAGGAGGGCGAGTTGTTGCTCGACGGCCTTCTGGATGGCTTCGGGAGTTTGTGGTTCCTCAGGTTCTTCGGGAGCATCTTCCTGGGGTTTCGACGAAGGTTTCGCACCGGCCAGGGTCGTCGTTGGGAGTCCGAGTCGTCCGGTGCTCGGTTTCTTTTTCTTTGCGTCTTGTTCCTCTTCGGGGTTCTGGCTCGGAGGTTGTTGCGAGGATTCCGAGTCGACAACGCTTGGGGCTTTGGGGATCGGATTCTTGTCGGGATCTTGTTCGGATTTCTGATCGCCAGATCCATTTTGTTCACTGCGGTTGACACCAGCGATTTTCGGTGGATCTTTAGGTGGCTCTTGGCTGGCTGAAGCTTGGCCGTTCTTGGCCGCTTGTTTGAGCAGGTTGGCCACCGAGGGCATTCGCGATGCGGAGATGTCCTTGAGGATTTTCTGCATCTCGGCCCATTTTTCGAGGTGCCCTACTCCGATTTCCGAATTGCGAGCGGCTTGTCGGAGTAGGTCTTCGCCGCGTGAGGTGAGGTTCCCGAGACGTCTTGCATTGGCTTGTTCTGCAGCAGCTTGTTGCTCGATTTGTTTGATCGCATCGGGAGTGGCGAGCTCTTGCTCGGACATCGCGTAGAGTTTTTTATTCGTATCGAGCAATTGGACTTCTCGATCGCGAACCTCGAGAGCTTCGCGTTGCCAGCGGTTGAATTGCTGGAGGATCCACAGAGCGTGGTCCGAGGGGTTGAGGATCATCAGCAGGACGGGGTTGGAATAGACTCGGTTGCGTCCGGGGAGGAAGTCTTCGGCGAAGAGCCGGACTTCGAGTGCTTGGGGTTCGATGCCAAGTGAGCTGGCTTGGAAAACCGCGTCGGCATCGAGTCTCTCGGCCGTGGCTCCACCGGCGATCAAGATCCGCTCGCCTTGGGTTTTCTTCGATGCGACAGCCCCTTCGGCGGTCTTCCATTCCAGGCCGATTTGTTTGACGCCGAAGTCGTCCGAAGCGTGGACTTGGAATTGGATCTGTTCGGTTTCCAAGAGGACTTTGGCTCTGGGCATTCCCTCGGCGTAGATCGTCGGCTCTTCGTCGGCTCGGACGATGATGTTCAGCGGAAAGGGGCTTTTGGCCGAGAGCCCAAGGCGATCGACCCATTGGACTTCGTGGGCCGAGGTTGCTGAGTCTTTGAGTTCGTCGGAGTTGAAGTTTTCGTCGGCCACGCGCATGGCCTGTCGATCGAGGGTGACGCTAGAAAGTTCGCGGGAAGCTTTTCCATTGATCGAGTAGGAGGTCCCCTCGACGACGGTCAGTCCGCCGCTTCGGATGTCTTTGGTCAAGGCTTCGGAGCGTTGAAGGTAATCAGGGAGTCGAACGTTGGCACTTGCAGCGACCAGTTCGGGGCGCGTTGTGGGGATGACTTCGATCGTCGGCGTTGCATCTCCGATCCGCAGGGTGAGTTTGGTCGGTTGGATCATCGGAGGCAGATCGAATTGGTAGGCGTCCGATTGACGGGTGCTTTCCATCTTGGGAAGACCCGGCAACCAAAGGTTTGCCAGAGCGGGTTTCCAAGGAGATTGATCGACCAGGGGAATTTTGAGCGAAACGGATTCGCCGTGTGGCACGATCCACTCGGTAGGGATTTTCTCCAACTGCGTAAAAGTGAAACGAGGGACCGAACTCCAGGGTGCGGCGAAACGGGCAAAGGCGTTGGCCGAAGCGCTCGGATAAAGCAAACCGAGAGCGACCGACAAGGCACCGGCAAGCGCGGCACAGGTCCACCAGCGTCGATGCCGGGACTCCGGGGCCGCTTGCGTCAGATCCTTGCTCGCAGCGACTTGGGCGACCTGATCGAGCGCAGCGCGGCACAGGGCCGGGGATCGCTTTTGCTCTTGAGGATCTGAAGCCAGTTCGATCGCGCTGAGCAAAGAGTCTCCGAGCGAGGGGAGCTTTTGGGTCATCAAGCGGGCCAATGAGGCATGGGTTCGGTAGCGCAAGATCCAGCGTTCGACCCAGACAGGGATCGTCGCGACGCTTGCGAATGCCACGAGCCAAGCGATCCAGCGTCCCGACTTCGGCAAATCGATCACTCGATCCAGGAGGAAAACGGCAAGGTACCCAGCAAGAACACCTAGGCAAGCGATCCCTAGACTCTCCATCACCTTGGTGCGTCTTAGGTGCGACCGGAAGGCTTGGAGTTGCTTTCCCAACGATTCTGGTAGGAGGATCGCTTGTCGTTGATTTTCACTCATCCTGAGGACTCCGATTTTTGACAGAAATGCTTGAAGGACATTTCAAAGGTACCTAGAAAAGCACCGTAGAGTATAGCCGCAAAAGATCCGTTTTTCCTCTAAGAATCCCCGGAATTCAGAGGCCAAAAAACCATTTCCGCTAGGTTTTTCGGCGAATTAGCCCGCTTGCCCCCTCAGGCCGCCTCGAAACCCTAACGCAATCTGAACATGCTTCGGCGGGTTATGCTGGCCAAGGACCGTTACAATGGGCGGCTCGTT
This sequence comes from Planctomycetota bacterium, assembly GCA_003671195.1. Classification (GTDB taxonomy): domain Bacteria; phylum Planctomycetota; class Planctomycetia; order Pirellulales; family Pirellulaceae; genus JBKCUI01. Next base: position 3,022 of record QWPJ01000199.1, on the reverse strand, counting down.
ATCCGCTTGGATAGGTCCTTTGCACCCACTCGATCTCCATCTTTTGAAATGCCAGTGAACTTCAGAAAAACACTCTTGGCCGCCCTTGTTGCTTTGGTCTCGAACCTCCCGGGAGCCTTGGCCCAGGAAGCTCCGGCTCAAGCGAACCCGCTTGACAATCCGCTTGCGAAATTGCCCGGTTTGAAAGCCTCCGGAAGTGTCCTGCTTCCCAACGGATGGACCATCAGCGCCCAGGGCAAGCAAGCCACCTTAGGGGATTTCCCTGTCCATTTGCTGACCCATCCTAGCGGCAACGATCTGGCAATTCTCCACAGCGGATACGGAGAGCACGAGATCATCACCGTCGAGCCCAAGACGCTCAACAAGATCACCCGAACCCCGATCCCTCAGTCGTTCTATGGCCTGGACTTCAGCGCCGATGGAAAACACCTTATCGCATCGGGGGGCGAGGACGAAAAGGTCTACATCTTCCCTTACGACCAAGGCTTCCTCGGCCCACCGAGCGTCCTGACCTTGGCGACCAAGACCGACAAGTTCGTCGTTTCGAGCGTTCTGTTGTCTGAAGATAGCCAAACCCTCTATGCATCGGGTCTGCTAGGCAACTCGATCAAGCGGATCAAAAACCCGATGAGCTTGGCCAAACAACCAGAGGTACCCAAGGCCGACGATCCAAAAGCGGATGAAACAAAGGTTGAAAACCCAAAGGCCAATATCGTTCCGGCCGAAATTCTCGCTCTGCCCGAACAGAGCTATCCTTACGCGCTTCTGGAAGACCCTAAAAACAACAAACTCTACGTGAGCCTCTGGGGCCAGGCGAAGATCGCTGTGATCGATCTGGCAACTTGGAAAATCGAAGCGACTTGGACGACCAAGTCGCACCCGACCGAGATGATTCTCCTGGAGTCCACCAACCGGCTCGCAGTGGCATGTTCGGATGAAAACAGCGTCGTGATTTTTGATCGAGCCACCGGGGAACTCCAAGAGGTACTGGCCACCGCACTGTATCCAGCCGCAAAGAACGGTAGCACTCCCTCGGCAATCGCGGTATCTCCCGATGAGCGCGTTTTGGTCGCCGTCAACTCGTGCAACAACAATCTTGCAATGTTCGATTTGACCGAGCCGAAGAAATCCCGGTCCTTGGGATTCATCCCTGTCGGTTGGTACCCTACGAACGTCAAGTTCTCGAAAGCTGGGGATCAGATTTTTGTGACCAACGGAAAGGGGATGTCCAGCAAAGACAATCGCTACGGACCGAACCCTACCAAACCATCCCCCAAGAGCTTGAACGAGTACATCGGTGGATTGTTCCAAGGGACACTCAGCGCGATACCGACCCCGAGCCCCGATGAGCTCGCCTCGATGACCCGGATCGCATTCCAAACCGCGCCCCTTCAGGCCGACTCGAAAGTCGACACAACAGGTCGGAGCGAAAACAACCCGATCCCTTCGAAGGTCGGTGACGCAAGTCCCATCAAACACTGCTTTTATATCATCAAAGAAAATCGCACTTACGACCAAGTCTTCGGCGACATCGCCAAGGGCAACGGCGAGCCATCGCTGTGTATCTTCGGCGAGCAAGTCACCCCCAATCACCATGCTTTAGCCAACCAGTTTGTGCTGCTGGACAACCTTTATGTCGACGGCGAAGTCAGTGCCGACGGCCACGAGTGGACCATGGCAGCCTACGCCAACGACTTCGTCGAAAAGACTTGGCCTTTGACCTACGGCAAGAGCCGAGGCAAGCTGACCTACCCTGCCGAAGGAGCCACCAAGATCGGACAACCTTCGAGCGGTTATCTGTGGGGTCAATGTGCCAAGGCGGGCAAGTCCTACTTCAGCTTCGGGGAGTTCATCGCCAACGGATCGAAGCCAGGCGAAGCCTCGCGGGCTAAAATCCCGGTCCTCGAAGGCCATTTCGATCCGAACTACCGTTCCTACGATTTGGACTACAGCGATTTGGACCGCGCCGAGGCGTTTGCCAAACGCTTGAAGCAATTCGAAGCCGAGGACAATTTACCGAGCTTCATCACCATGCACTTGGGCAACGACCACACCGCAGGAACCCGGGTTGGTAAATTGACCCCGACGGCCATGGTCGCCCAAAACGATGCCGCTTTGGGCAAGGTGATCGAAGCGATCACCAAGAGCAAGTTTTGGCCTCAGTGCGCGATCTTCGTCATCCAGGACGACGTCCAAAACGGCAGCGACCACGTCGACGCCCACCGTTCGGTCGCCCTAGCGATCAGCCCTTACATCCGCCGAGGATCCGTCGACTCGACGATGTACTCGACCTCGAGCATGCTACGGACCATGGAGTTGATTCTCGGTCTCGAACCGATGACGCAATTCGATGCGGCCGCTCGCCCGATGTTCAACGCCTTTGACTCCACAGCCGACACGACCCCTTATGAAGCCTTGGCACCTCGCGTGGACATCACCGCGACCAACCAAGCATTGGCCTGGGGTGCGGGGGTCTCCGAGCAGATGGACTTCTCGATCCCCGATGCGGCCGACGATCTGATTCTCAACGACATTGTGTGGCGAAGCGTCCGGGGAGCAAACTCGCCGATGCCCCCGCCGATCCGCGCCGCGTTCGTCTTCACCAAGGCCAACGAAGACGAAGACGAGGATGAAGACTGATCCACCGTAGCATGGGGCTGCGACCCGTGCCTAAGTCCCACCGTAAAATGGGTCTGCGACCCGTTTGCCGATTCCCCTTTCGTCGGGCTTGCCCCGGCGAAAGGAAGAACTCATAGCTACCAAGGCGACACCTCGCTCTGCCCTTTCGTCGGGCTTGCCCCGGCGAAAGGAAGAACTGGCAGCTACCAAGGCGACACCCCGCTCTACCCTTTCGTCGGGCTTGCCCCGGCGAAAGGAAGAACTTGCAGCTACCAAGGCGACACCCCGCTCTGCCCTTTCGTCGGGCTTGCCCCGGCGAAAGGAAGAACTTGCAGCTACCAAGGCGACACCTCGCTCTGCCCTTTCGTCGGGCTTGCCCCGGCGAAAGGAAGAACTCACAGCT
>QWPJ01000100.1 GCA_003671195.1 Planctomycetota bacterium | reverse complement strand
TGCCTGGCACCGATTCGGGCACCCTGTTTGCTAGCATCCGACCTAGCGTCGCACCCGGTGCCTGGCACCGGTTTGGGCCTCCTGTTTGCTAGCATCGACCTGGCGTCGCACCTGGTGCCTGGCACCGATTTGGGCACCCTGTTTGCTAGCATCGACCTGGCGTCGCACCTGGTGCCTGGCACCGGTTTGGGCCTCCTGTTTGCTAGCATCGCCTGGCGTCGCACCCGGTGCCTGGCACCGATTCGGGCTCGCACCGATTCGGGCTCCCTGTTTGCTAGCATCCGACCTGGCGTCGCACTTGGTGCCTGGCACCGATTTGGGCACCCTGTTTGCTAGCATCCGACCTGGCGTTGCACCCGGTGCCTAGCACCGATTCGGGCACCCTATGGGAGCTTCTCTACGACAATCTGCATTGCCGAGTCACTGTCTCGTCGTGCCGTCAGGCTCAGCGAACGCTGCCATAGATTGTCGCCACCCAACTCAGGTCGGTCGGAACTGCTGATAGGTCCGATCGCCAATCACCATTCTCTGTCCACCGTCATGCTTGATCTGGATGGTTGGCTTCACGAGCAGCAGACTTTTTTCTGGAATGCTTGGATGAACGAAACAACGAAGCACAGGACCAAAGATCTCATTGTAAAGCCAAGACTAGATGCCACAGACAGCTTCCCAATGCTCGATAGAGAAGAGTCATCCAAAGCTCATACTTGGAAATCGATTCTATAGCCAAGAACGTCGAACGGGTATCAACGCCATAGGACGAAAAAGAGCGTCAGAGGGCGGTTTTACCGGAAACCCGTGATTTTTGGCGTAACTCCAACAAAAAAGTCACTTTGCAAAGTTTGCAAAGTGACTTTAAGTGGAGGATAACGGACTTGAACCGATGACCTCTTGCATGCCATGCAAGCGCTCTCCCAACTGAGCTAATCCCCCGAAATTTTGGGCCTCTGATAGATCCCGTCAGACCTTCAAGAGTAGCGGCCCAGGTTCACCCCGTTCCGATTAGCCAAAAATTATCGAATCGGCTTTGGATTGTCAAGGCAACCTCGGGCGGCCCGGGGCGTTTCGATCTTGATGCCGACGGTCGGGACTTGCTATCTACTGCGGGCAGTTCGGCTCAGGAATCGACTTAGCACCTCGCGCCGGACCACCCAATGGCAGTCGCTGAGATTGCCCGAGATTCTCCACGAAGGGTCAAGACCTTGGTCAAGAAAATGCTCAAGAAAACGTTGGATTGGAACGTCCTTCCGCTTGCCCGCCACCCCATGAACTATACACGGCACTTTTCGGAGCGCTTCACCGCATTCAGGGGACTGGGCTTGGGTTTTGGCTCGGGTTTTGGCTCAGGGCTGGCCTTTGGGCTGCTGGTTTCGACAGCGAGTATCGGTTGGTGCCAAGGGCCCGGCAGCGGGCCAGCCGGGGGGATGCCGGCCTTCAGCGAGCCCTCTTTTCGCGAACGGCTCTACGAGGCAGGCGGGATCGCCGACCGAGAAGTCCACAACGGCAAGTCGATTCTCGCCGTGGGGATCGAGGGCAACCAAACCGTCTCGGATAGTTTTATCCTTTCTCAGATGCAATCGCGGGAGGACCGCCCGTTCGACAAGGAAACCTTCAACCGGGACATGGGTGCTTTGTACCGGACGAATTTGTTCCGAAAAATCGACTCCTACATCGATGAGACCCCCGAGGGGATTCGACTGCGTTTGATCGTATCGGAGCGTCCGATCATCCGATCGGTGGAGTTTCTGGGCAACGAGCGCATGAACGAAGGCCCTTTGAAAAAGCATGCGATGCTGAGCAAAGGGGACGCACTGGACCCCATTTCGGTCAATTCGGCCAAAGGTCGTTTGGTCGAGCTTTACAAGGACAAGGGGATGAACCAAGTCGACATCCAGGTGGCCAAGGGGCTCAGGACCGGGGATCGCGACGTCCATTTTCTGATCAACGAGGGGCCTGTTGAGCGAGTCAATTCCATCCAGTTTTTCGGCAACAACGAGTTCAGCAGCGAGCTTCTCAAGGCACGAATCAAAAGCCGCGATGCTCGAAGCGGCGTGACCAGATACGTCGGCAATATCTGCTCGGATCTGAAGCTTGACGAGGATCGCGAAACGCTTCTGGGCTACTACCGCGCCTTGGGGTACTTCGACGCCAAAGTCGATTATCAAAAGAGCTACAACTCCGAGGGAGATTTCGTCGACGTGGCGTTTGTGATTTATGAAGGGGATCGCTACGGTGTGGCCTCCGTTTCGATCGCCGGGACCGAACGCTACAACGCTGAGGAACTCTTGCCGAGCATGAAGCTCAAGTCCCAAGAGCCATTTCTTTTGACCAAGAAACTTCAAGACGAACGGTTTCTTTTGGATGTCTATGGGGCTCAAGGCCACATCTACTGCGAGGTCGAGGGGGAGGTGGTCTACCAGCCGGACAAACGGATGGTCGACATCGTCTACAAAGTCAAGGAAGGGGATGTCTATCGCGCCAGCGACATCCGTGTGCATATCGACGGAGATTTTACCCGTCGTCATGTGGTCCTGCAGCCTTTGCGAAATCTCAGGCCCGGAGAGGTTATCGACAAACGGGAGTTGGATGCCGGTCGCAGGCGACTGGTGTTTTCAACGATATTCAATACCGATCCCTCGCGAGGCGAAGTCCCTCGCATCGAGGTCAGCCCAGTCGAGTCCGACCGTTCCCCAACGCCGTAGATGCCCTGGACCATCCAAAGGATCCACACGAGCCAACGCATGATGCAAACGACCAAAATCAAAGATCGCTCAAGACTCGCCGCGCGGATGGTCGCGGGTGTTTGCATCTGTTTGATGCAAACGGCGCTGGCCGTTGCCCAGTTCGGGGGATCGCCATTGCCACCCCCTACGGGCAACCCTGGTGCTTATCCGCCAAACTATCCGCCGAACTATCCGCCTGCGACTCCGCCGGGGTATCCGCAGCCAGGCATGCAAGCTCCCGCCCAGTCGCCAATGATTCCCGGACCGATGAACCAACCGATGCCCCCGCTGAATCAGCCTTGGGCCATCGACCCGAGTTTGGGGGCCACCGGAGCCCCACCCTTTGGATACGATCCGACGGTCCGAAACGCTCCGATCGACGTGTACGTATCGGAAGGGCAGACCGGACGCGTGTCGTTCGGAGGGTCGGTCAACAGCGACTTGGGGGTCGCCGGGCAGCTTGTGATCGAAGAGCGAAACTTCGACCTGTTTCGTCTCCCTGGCCGTCCGAGTGACATGTTCAATGGAGCTTTTCGCGGAGCCGGGCAAAACTTCCGGCTCGAACTGATGCCTGGCAACCAGGTCCAGCGTTATACGATGAATTGGACCGAACCGAATCTCTTCGGATACTCGCCGTTTAGTCTTTCCGTCGGTGGCTTTTACTTCACCCGTTTTTATCGCGATTGGTCCGAGCAACGCCTCGGAGGCCGAGTCGCCTTGGGCTATGACATCACTCCGGACTTGTCGGTATCGACCGAGTTGCGAGGTGAAGACGTCAAGATGTTCAATCCCCGAGTTCGTGGGGTCGAAGACTTGGAACGGACGCTGGGAAGCAATGACTTGTACACGGCTCGATTTCGACTGGCGCACAATACGCGAGACAGCCCGTTTTTGCCGACCGAAGGGCATTTGCTCGAGTTGATCTACGACCAAGTCTTTGGAGAGTTCGATTTCCCTCGGGGTCAAATCAACTTCAGCAAGTACTTTTTGGTTCGTGAGCGCGCCGACGGATCTGGGCGTCACACCTTCACTTCGGCGATTCGCACTGGATTCGCAGGAGCGGACCAACCTATCTTCGAGAACTTTTTTGCTGGGGGTTTTTCGACCTTGCGAGGATTCCAGTTTCGAGGGGCTGGACCTGCAGAGGATGACGTGCGGGTCGGGGGTCGGTTTCAGTTTCTTGGCACCTTCGAGTACATGTTTCCGATCACTGCCGACGACATGCTGCGGATGGTGGCCTTTGTCGACTATGGAACGATCGAAAGGGATATCAATATCGATTGGAAAAACTTCCGAGTCGCGCCTGGTCTGGGGTTTCGCATCGCTGTACCGGCCTTGGGACCGGCTCCCTTGGCGTTCGATTTCTCGGTGCCAGTGGCTTATGCCGATACCGACGAACGTCAAGTCTTCCAGTTCTCTGCCGGGATCACCCGATAAAGGGTCCTCTGCAAAGGGTCAGCTGCAAAGGGTCAGCAAAGGGTCATCTGCTCAATGGTCGTCTTCGATGTGGACTTGCCCTGCTATTTCGGACCGATGGATTTGCTGCTGTATTTGGTCCGGCGCGAGGAGCTCGACATCGAGTCGATTCCCCTTGCGAGGATCGCCAAGCAGTACTGCGAATTCGTCGAGGTTTTGGCGGAGTTGGATCTCGAGGAGGTCAGCGAGTTTATCGATGTGATGAGCCAATTGATGGAGGCCAAGACCATTGAGGTCTTGCCCCAGAGCGCCTCGGAGAGTGCCCAAGAGCAACTCGTAGATCCCAACGAGTCCTCGGGCCATCTGATCGAGCGCTTGGTTCAGTACAAACGCTTCCGGGATTTGGCCAGTGTGCTCGACGAGCAGAGCCGTCAATGGCAGCTTCGTTATGGGCGGCTCCAGACGCACGAGCCGCGGCGTCGGACACCGGATTCGGAGTTGTCGATCGCCCGCATCGAGGTCTGGGACTTGGTCAGCGCTTTTGGCCGGATTCTCAAGGCCAGGTACAAGTCACCCACGCAGGAGATCACCTACGATAACACACCGATCCAGGTCTACATGCAGCGGATCCACAAGCAGCTTGTGGCGGGCGAGCCTCTGGAATTGCAGGACTTTTTCGAGCCGGGTATGCATAAAAGCGCTTTGATCGCTACCTTTCTAGCCACGTTGGAGCTCACAAGGTATCATGGGGTCCAAGCCGTCCAGATGGGCACCGACGGAGCGTTGGTGCTCTGTCGGGGTGAGGAGTTTTCCGAAGCGATTTTGTTCCCGACCGATCCCGATCTTGATCGACGCCAAAACACACCTTGAACCAATCTGACGCGAACCGTTCTCCGCAGGATTGCACCGAAAGGCCGATCGATTGGCTCGACGTCGATCCCGAGGCGTTGGCTTGGATCACGAGCATCGAGACTGCGGACGATCCGACTGCCCAAGCACATGTGGAGCTTGAACGTGAGCTCCTAGGGGCCCAGGAGGATACAGTGGCCCTTGGGGTGCTTCGTCGCTATTACCACCGAGAGCGTCTCAGGCACACCCTGGCCAACCATCGCCAGGAGCTTGGAGGTCCGGCCTATCGGGCTTGTCTGAGCGATACGGCAAGGACAGTCTTGCGCCGTGCATGCGATCGGGTTTTCGCAGTTCCTGCAAAGCAAGACGTCTGCATCGGAGTGCTGGCTTTGCGAGAATTCGCAAGTGGGCAGATGTTCCCCGATAGCCATTGGCCGGTGCTGGCGATCTATCAACAGGCCAAGGAGTTCAACGGCGAGGTCAACAGCTCTGAGCGTTCTGACACGGAGCGATCCGCCACTCGGTGGATATCTCAGGGGCCTTTGGAGCAGGCAGCCGAAAGGCAGATCGATCGGCTTTGCCAATGGATCGAATCGATCACCGACGGATCCGTCGCCTTGAGTTGGCCTTGTCAGATCCCAAGCATTGAAACTTTTTCACGCAGGGTAAGTCATTGGCGAAGTTTGCTCGATGCGTTGCCATCGCATTCAACGGCCTTGCACGCTCCGATGCTGCTCGATGCCAAACAGGCAGGGGGGGATCTTGGGTTGTGCGAGCGGTTTTTGCGGGAATCGAAATCGATTCTGTTCCCATCGTTTCGCACCCAGGTCGATGTGGAGTATTTGGCCGGTTATTTCGGCGCGGGGCTCGGCAAGCTTCGAGGTGCCGATGGTTCTCCATCGGGCGCACTCGAAGGCTTGATCGCGATCGATTCGATCGTCCGTATAGCGATTCGCAGCGGATTGTCCCCATCGAGGGGCACGGCAAAGTCCGTTCCATTGCAGGACGCTTTTTTGTCGGCGCTCCAAGAGGCGTTTGAAAAGGCAAGTCGTCGGGAAGTACAAGTTTGGCTCGATCCCGATTTGGCTTCGCGATGGTTTGAGCAAGCCTTTGGTTCTAGACCGATCGAGTCTCGGCTAGCCCAGTCGATCCTTTTGCCTTGTCCCTTTCCAACGGGAGCAAACGACTTGTCGGCACAGGGTGGTACTTGGACGGAATTGTCTTTGCCGTTAAGTGCCCAGCAGATGCTCGAGGAGTGTGCCCAGGAGCAGATTGCGGCCCTTTCGTCGAGGAATTGCCGATTCCATTTTTCGAGGATCGTCGATTCGCTTGTCGAGCGAGTTGCAAAGACACCAAGTCCGGATCTGACGTTGCGAAACATCGTCGCTACAGGGAAGTCCCTCGGAGGCAAAGGGGTCCTTTGGGAGTTGTTCTCGAGCCATGCCTTGCTCATGGACTTGTACATCCGGCTCTGTGGCACGAGTCCTTATTTGGTGCAGATTCTCTTGAGCAATCCTGGGATGATCGATGATCTTCTCGATTCGCTCATGCTCGAGCGCATCCCAGATTACCGAGGTTTCGAATCGGCGCTTGGGGCATTGTGCAAAGGGACCCAGCAGATCGAATCGGTGGTTCTTTCTTTTCGCAATGCGATGCATCTGGCCATCGGTGTACGGGATATTCTCGGCCGAGAGAACATCACGGAAATCCATCGGGCCTTGGCCGACGTGCATGAGGTTTGTCTCAGGAGCTTGGTCAGCCAAGCGTATCGCACCGTCGGTGCGCACCATACTCCACCTCGAAACCCGGATGGTACACCTGTCGAATATGCGGTCATGCTGATCGGGAAATTGGCAAGTCGAGAGCCCAATTACCATAGCGATGTGTCGATGCTGATCCTCTACGATTCATCGGTGGCAAGCCATGGAGTGTTTTTTCAGCAGGTTGCACAGAAGTTGATTTCAATGGCCAATCGAGTGACTCGATTCGGTCGATTGTTCGAGCTCAAGGCTTGGCAGCCGATGGGGACACAGGGGTCCCCAATGGCTTGGAATCCGGAACTATTGATCCAAGCCATCGAGCGGTCGGATTTGCCGATCGAGCAACGGATGAATCTCTACACGGCCAGAGTGATCGGAGAATCGGCTTATGCGGAACGGACCGAATCGACCTTCGAGCGATTCCTCCAAGGCCAGGAGTGGAGCAAGCAGCACGCCTTTGCGCTTGTCGAGTATCGCCGTGGGCTGGAGCTTTCGGCCTCGCCTGAGAATATCAAGCGAGGTTGGGGAGGAACCCTCGATGTCGAAGTCCTGGCTCACTCGTTTTATGCCAAGCACCTGCATAAACCCAAATACCCGTGGCTTCGGGGGACCGTCGAACGCTTGGAGGCGCTCCGCAAAAGCGGGGTGATCTCCCCCCAGGTCGCATTGGTGCTGCGCGATGCATATCATTTCCTAAGGAGCGTCGAGAGTGGCCTGCGTTTGATGAACACAAAACTTCGCCATGATCTCCCCAAGGACCCGTTGGAGTTGTCCAAGTTGGCTTATGTTTTGCAGCTACCAGACCGAGAGCAACTCCTCGAGTCATGCGAGCACTACCGCAGAACGGTTCAGGATGTGGCCCAGCGACATTACGCTCAGTGGCGATCGGAGGTCATCGCTAGTGCGCCTCTGAACGCGTCGAAATAGGGTTTCGAGTCCCTTTCCATCATCGCGTTATAGATTGTAGACAGGCGATTTCGTTTAACCCGTAGCCAACGGCGAGGGAATTAACCAAGCCCCCAGGGAAGCCGCGTTTGGGCTCTGATCAGACCGGTCGCGCCTCTCGGTCGTAAAATGGGGCTTCGACCCGTTTCTGGATGAATGTGATCGAAACGTCACGTTCACGCACGGCCTCGGAGGGCCATGCTACGGGGTCGAAATCAGACGCTTGTGACCGTTGACCAGTTGCGCTGAGAGGCGTCCGTTGGGATCCGATTGGCCGGCGCGTTGGTGCAATCGCATGCGGTTTTGAGCGTTCGATGGGGCGGCCGATTCGAGGCCTGAGCTCACCTTGGGCGCAGCGGGCGTTGGCACTTGCCTAGGAGCCGAATTCGAATGTGTCTGGCCCATTTCGTAGGACACCCCGTTGGAATCCCCGTTGGAATCACTGTAGGATTCGCCATGGGACTCACCCTCGTAGATCGTCTCGCCATGGACCGATCGGCTAGAGCCCCGTTGGCAGCTAGGGCAATGATTCCCGTGAGCTGGGATCTTTCTCGACGGGATCGCTTCGACGAGGCCCGAACCGAGCGATCCTCGGTGGCCTCTGAGATGATTGACCAATGCGGAATGATGACCATGGGTCGTCGATTGGCCGCAAGCGCCATCGTTGCAACCGCTTGAGCAAGTCGATTCGCTGCAACTGGCTCGGTAGGGGGTGCCCCAGAGTCTGGACATCGGGACGAACCATGGGTTGCAAGAGCCGCACGAGGCAGCACCGAGTCCATGATGGTCGCATCGATCGATCACGGCCGGGTCATCGATCGACTCGTCCCAGTAGACTTCACCGCAACCGCCTGCGCAAGCGACTTGGTTGGCACACGAATGGACGCTGTGAGCGACGCGGTGCTTGAGCGTTCCATCGAAGAGAGGATCGCGAGCGATGCTCGGTCCGCAGGATTTCGAGCAAGCGCCCGATCCGCACGTCAGGTCGATCGAACAGCAACCGCCGAGCGAGAGGGACAGAATCGCAAGGATCAGTGACGGTAGAATTACGATTGCGCCGTATCGAGGCGCATGCACACAGGATTCCATCATTCCCCCCGGAAGTCTTGGATAGCTTGAACTCGGCGATCTACGATTCGATCGTCGCTGGGTTTTATCGGTACGCATAACCGCTACAATCAGTAAAACCCTACAAGTATCCCTTACCAAGCCCACCGAAGCGATCGCTAGCATATGTTCAGTCAAGTCCTCTCCGAGTCCCGATTGGTGGCTATTTTGCGACTGGATTGTTTGGACCAAGCCGACCGCATAGTGGATACGTTGTTGGAAGCGGGGGTACGCTGCATTGAGTTGACGCTCACGAACCGTAACGCTCCGGCTTGTGTGTCTCGATTGGTCGCCCAGAATTCGAGTTTTCGTACAGGCCAAGCCTATTTGGGGATCGGTTCGGTCCGGAATCTTGAGGAAGCCAAATGGGTGTTGGATGCTGGCTGTCAGTTTGTTGTCACACCGATCATGCAGCCAGAGGTTATCGGTCGATGCGTCGAAGCGAAGGTCCCGATCGCGTGTGGGGCCTACACACCCACGGAGATCGCGATGGCTTGGGAATGCGGAGCGGACATGGTCAAGGTGTTCCCAGCAAGGGGGCTTGGTCCGGGTTACATCAAAGATTTGCTCGCCCCGATGCCTTATTTGAAGCTTATGCCCACGGGCGGGATCGATGCGAAAAACGCTGGGGATTACTTGCGGGCAGGTGCGATGGCCGTCGGGGTTGGTGGAAATTTATGTTCGGCTGCATTGGTCGAGCAGGGGGATTGGCAAGCGATCCATCAGAACGCTGTGAGCACCGTGCAAGCGTGTCGGGAGTGACCGTAAAGATGGACACAGGCCAAGCCGCAAGGCTCCATGAATTGGATCGGACCGTTCTGTGGCATGCTTTTTCGCAGATGTCCGAGTACGACGGATTGATCATCGAGCACGCGCAAGGCAGTTGGCTTACCGATATCCACGGCAAGCGATATTTCGATGGAGCAAGCTCGCTGTGGTGCAATCTCTTTGGTCATCGCGTTGAGCAGATCGATCGCGCGATGATCGAGCAGTTGGGCAAAGTTGCCCATGTGACCAACTTGGGGATGAGTCATCCGGTGACGATTCGCTTGGCAGAGCGTCTAACGCAGGCTGTAGGCCGTGGACTGGAGCATGTTTTTTTTGCCGGTGATGGTGCCAGTGCTGTCGAGGTGGCGATGAAGCTGGCCTTCCAGTACTGGCGTCAAAAGGATCGTCCGGAGATGCAGCGGACCAAGTTCCTTTCTCTTGGGGAGGCTTACCACGGCGACACGATCGGGACGGTGAGTGTCAGTGGCGTGTCCTTGTTCCAAAAAACCTTCGAGCCCCTGTTGTTCGATGTCCTGCGTGGGCCCTGCCCTGACAATTTCCGCAGGCCCGAGGGGATGAGCGAGAAGGAAGCCTGCGAGCATTATTTACAAGCTTACGAGGGGCTTTTGATCGAGCATGCCAAGAGCCTCGTTGCGGTGCTTGCCGAGAGCTGCATCCAAGGTGCGGCGGGTTTTGTCGTGCAACCCCGAGGCTTTATCTCTGGTCTTGCAAGGCTCTGCAAGAAATACGAGGTTTTGCTGATCCTCGATGAGATCGCCGTGGGCATGGGGCGGACTGGGAAAATGCTAGCCCTGGAGCATGATGAGGAGGCCTCAGGAGACACGATTGAGCCAGATTTTTTGTGCTTGGGCAAAGGACTCACCGGTGGTTATCTGGCCATGAGTGCCACACTCGCTAGCAGGCGGATTTGGGAGAGTTTTCTCGGGGATTACGCCGAGAGAAAAACCTTTTACCACGGGCATACTTTTGGCGGCAATCCGCTGGCTGCGGCCGCGGGGATAGCCGTTCTGGATCTGCTCGAAGGCCGCAGTGCCGACGGAAGATACAGTCTGAAGGCAATCGCTGCAAATGCCGAGTGTTTTCGGGAGGTTTTGGAATCCCTCCAAGTACATTCCATCGTTGGCGATGTTCGCCAATTGGGAATGATGGCAGCTTTGGAGTTGGTCGCGGACAAAAAAATGAAAACCGGGTTCGATGGGAGTCTTAGGACGGGGAAAAAGGTCTGCGACCACGCGACCCGGCGAGGACTTTGGCTCAGGCCCTTGGGAGATGTCATTCCGATCCTACCGTCGGTCATTGCATCCCGCGAAGAGCTCCGATGGGTTGGGCAGACGATTCATCAAGTCTTCGTCGATTCGCATCCGACGACAGCCCGAGAGTTCGCCTAGCAACCGATCTTCGACCGCAAACGATGAGGTACACCAAAGTCGCCGCCGGTTCTTTCCTGATTTTTTGAATCAGAAGACCCTAAAACGTGCTTCCTGAACCGGTTCGGATCGGGATTTTTCAGTTTTCTGGCTAGTTGCAGAGCCCACGCCCGACGGCACCAAAAACGATAGGATTCGTAGCCGATTTTGGATAAAATCCCGACAACTTCGGGGGAGGTTTTTTGAACCTCCGGAATCTTCGACAAATCCCCCCAAGCTACCCAGGGTGTCGGGTTGACACTCCATTTTCCATCCTTATTATTACCGCAACTTCAGGGTGTTTTTTTATTTCTTTGCCAGTGCGACATCGCGGGGCGGACTGGCAATTTAGATGGAGAAGAAGAGATGAGAGCAGTTCTTTTGGCTTTGGTTGTGTTGGGAGGGCTCTCTGAGCTAGCCTCCGCAGCGACGATTTCAGCGGTCTTAAAGCCTAGTTTTGTCGACAGCAGTAGCAATCCATTCCCTGGCAAGATAACCACATCGAGCCTCTCGGGAACAACGGTTTCGTACTTCGGTTCGATTGCGACTTGGACTCCTCCAGATTTTGCCATCCTTTTAAACACCACACAAGATGTCGGTTCCAGCAGGGCAGTAATTCGCACGGACGTCAGTCGACAAGATGGATCTCCATCCGGCACAACGAAATTCCTTCTGACCTCCTATTCGGAGTTTTACACTCCAGGTGGAACGGCACTGGCAGATACTGTCAGTGTCCAAAACAGCGCTTATTGGGAATTTACCGTCAATGGGATTTACAACTGGAGCATCGCTGACCAAGATCCCGGACACGCTGGCCTTACATTTAACAGACGGACCTTTGAGTTCGTCAAGGTTAATGGAAACACGGAAACTCTGGTTTCAGCCAATTCTTTCAATTCAACGGGAGCGGGTACGGTAAATCCTTCCGGTGTGAAGCTATCCTCAGGAATCTACCGATTGAGGTACAACCACTTCGACCCTGCTGTGAAAGTTCTCGGCAGCCCCATAGTCAACTCGATCAATCTTGACATTAGTTTTGCCTTTCAGTCCGAAGATGCTGGCGGAGGTGCGGTGCCCGAACCTACCTCAGTGGCTGTGTTCGGACTGCTAGGACTCGGCGGTGCAGTCGCCAAGTGGCGTCGCAAGAAGTAAACGGACTCTGTTTTCCAAAGAAGTCCAACGCAAAAACCCTCGCACACGCGAGGGTTTTTTTGTGCGCTGATTTTTGAGCCAATCTCGTGAGGACTTCCACTCAAACCGTTGTCAGAGGCATTGTCCAGCGATAGACGGTTTTTAGCAACGCCGACTTTTTTCTGACGCCATACCATTACCAATGCCGACCATTGTTTGTTGTTCGCTTTTTGACTCTTTTGGGTTTATCCCAGATCGGTTCCGGGGCTACGATTTCCGTAACGCTCAACGGCAATCGCAGCCAACACTGCGTGTTTTCGAGAAGTTCTCGAACCCCTCCAAGAACGTTCCATCGTTGGTGAAGTTCGCCAATTGGGAATGATGGCAGCTTCGGAGTTGGTCGCGGACAAAAAATCGAAAAAAATCGATTCTCAACGAATCCAAAACAAAAACGCTGCATTTGCGGTGTGTTTTGTTGGATACCCTGAGGAAATTCGACAAATCCCCTCTTAACTTTCCACCTTCGTCGGGTTGACACTCCATTCCACTATCCCTAATCTCGTAGTGTGTCCCTGAAAATCATACAAAATCCCTTGCCAGTGCGATGACCCGGGACAGTCTGGCAAATTGAAAGGACTCAAAGGGAGTGGAAAAGATGCGAGTAATTCTTTTGTGTATGGCTGTGTTGGGAGGGCTTGCTCAGTCCGCCTCCGCAGCGACGATTTCGGCTGTTCTTAAGCTAAACACTGGTGCAAGCAATCCAGGTGAAGCTGCTTACGGCCCAAGTGTCCAGAATTTTGGGACGATCGTTGATGTTGGATCTGGTGTAGGCGTTCCACCTTCAAACGGTGGGGTAGTTGTTCTTATCCCTGAAGCGTTCGTCCCACTGGATGGTACCAAGACAGCCCATGTCAAGGCTGATGCCAGACGCGCTGACCCGATTGGCACGCAGAATGTTGGGATTTATCTCACCACCTACGCCTACTTTACGGCAGTTACAACAACCGGGGAATACAGGGTTACTAACAGAGCTCACTGGGAGTTTCAGGTGAATGGAAACTACGACTGGAAGATTTCGGCCCAGGAACCTCAGTTTTCTGGTGCGAGGCGAACATTCAGTTTCGAGAAGGTAGGTGGACCTGTTCTTGCATCCGATAGCGTTGGTGATGCCGCCAAGAGCGAAGGGGGCTCGCTGGGTTCTGGAACATATCGTTTGTTCTACACACATACCAACGGCGACCACCCTGGGAGTTTGGCAAATGCAGGCCCAAACCCCAACGGTTCGACCAATCTAGATATCTTCTTCACCTTCCAATCGGAAGATTCTTCTGGAGTTGTTCCTGAGCCTACCTCACTCGCTGTTTTTGGGCTCTTGGGGATCGGCAGTGCAGTCGCCAAGTGGCGTCGCAAGAAATAACCGGACTCTGTTCGTCAGAAGCTATTCAAAAAACCCTCGCACACGCGAGGGTTTTTTTGTGCCCTGATTTTCGAGCCAATCCCCCGAGCACTTCGACTCAAACCGCTAACAGAGACTTGGTCCAGCGATAGACGTTTTTTATCAACCCAACTTTTTTTCTGACGCCATTCAATTACCAATGCCGATACAACCGGCAGGTTCGTCACAGAACCGTTATTCAGAACACGCCAATACCCTAGTTTTTGCAGCCGACACACAACTCGAAGGGATTCTAAGACATGCGTTTGTTTGTTGTTTGCTTTTTGACTCTTTTTGGTTTATCCCATGTCGTTTCCGGGGCTACGATCTCCGTTACGCTCAACGGCAATCGGGCCGGGGGCAGTCCCGGCGAGGCGTTTACCGGATACGAGCCACCTGCTGCTGGTCAACCCGGTACCGGTAGCTACGGATCTTCCTTGGGGACCTTCGGAACCGTGACGGCAGGAAACGTACCCGTTGGAGGCTTTCAGGCAGACTATGCGGTCGGTGATTTTAACTATGATTTCCTAAATCGAGGATTCGTTTCCACGGGAGTCACGTGGACCGGTTCGCAGTTCTATACAACCACGCAAGCGTGGTACAATCAAGGATTCACGGCGATTAGTTCAACTCCGCTAGCACTCAATAGTGCTTATTGGGAATTCACAGTCGATGGGATCTACGATTACCGGATCGAGGGTCAACGTCCCCAAATCGCCAATAACATCAGAACCTACCGCTTTGAGAAAGTCGGGGGCAATGTTCTGAGCCGTGATGATCTTGGAAAGAACGATACCGTGTTTACGGGCACGATCAATTCTGGTATTTACCGTTTGTACTACGACCATTTGAACTTCACTCCGGACATCAATGGTCCTACCGGCAACCTCATCGGCGGCACGAACTTGGACGTTTTCTTTACGATTAATTCAGGGAACAACGGAGCGATCCCAGAACCTGGTTCGCTTGCTGTTTTTGGGTTGCTCAGTCTGGGTGGAGCGTTGGCCAAGTGGCGACGCAAATCCTAGCCATTGAGCAGAATCGCCAGACATCTACAGAAAACCCTCGCAATCGCGAGGGTTTTTTCGTCGAATGCTCCGCAAAAAGGAATCGGACTTACTCTTTGTTTTCCTCTTCCTCTTCTTCAGCATCGGCACCGACGGCCCATTGCGGGTAAGGCACTTGGCTACCGCGCATCGCATGCCATAGGACCCGGTTTAGGCGATCCTCGGGTGCTCGATCGACCTGCTCGAAATTCATCTCCTCGGACCACTGAGCAAGTTGCTTCAGGAGCGGGTCGAGGATCGCTACCGAACCTGGGTTCATTTGATCCAAAGGTACATTCGTCGGAACACTTTGGAAGGGCCGAAGGTCCGGGGTGTTTTGAAAGCAGTCGAACATCGGCGTGGCGCTGCCGTCGAATTGATTCATGGGTGGTAACCCAAGTATCTGCTCGATCGTACGCAGGATGCTTGTGGTGTTGTACTGAGTGCTTACCTGTGCACCACGCTTGGCGTAGGGGCTTACGACGTAAGCCGTAGTGCGATATCCGCTGACATGGTCCCAGCCGGCTTGCGGGTCGTCCTCGATCGCGAAAATCGCCATCTTGCCCCAGAATTTCGATCGGCTCAGGCCCTCGACGATCCGACCCATGGCCAAGTCACCGTCGGCCATGCAAGCCGCCGGGGTAGGGCAGTTCTTTGAGGTACCGCTGGTATGATCGTTGGGCAAACAGATGATGGTAAGTTGCGGATAGGAGCCTTGGGTTTCGAACTCTGCGAGTTCTTTGAGGATAAAGTCAGCGCGGAATTGGTCGGGAACGGACATGTTCCAGCCAACGTATCCGGTCGGTGAGAAATCCTTGATGCTTTCGATCCCGGGTGTGGATTCGAAGATCACCGAATCCTCGATCCCTTTCCAGGTTTTGTAGCAACTGAGGAAATCGACTGCCCCTCCGCGATTTTTGTCCTTCCAGCGGACCTTAGGCATCATGAACTCGCCGTAGTTGCGGATTCGTACCCCATGCTTAACCGCGTTGTCCCAGAGGAAACCCGAGGGGGAATAAGCCAGCGCGTCGATATCGCTCTCTTCCATGCCGTCGGGATAGCTCCGTGGAAAACCTGCGAAGCTCTTCTCGAGGTAGTCCGTCGCGATGGCCGTGGTGCTCCATTGATGTCCATCGGCGCTGAGGATGCCGCAGCAGTAGGTGTTGTCGAGCAAGACAAATTCGTCGACGAGCTTATGCTGATTCGGAGTGATCTGTCTGCCGAAAATGCATAGCTCGGGGTCTGCGTTCCCACGTCCGATATCCCCGAAGACTTGGTCGAACGTCCGATTCTCTTTGATGATGTAGACGACATGCTCGATCAGGCTCGGTTCTCCGATGCGTTCGGGGATTGCCACGGGAGGTTGCTCGGAGCGCGCTGGGAGTCGGGACTGTGCCAATGCATCGGATCGCATGTTGCGAGCCACCCGTTCGGACAGGGCGGGCAGTTGCTCGGCCTTTGGGACCGGAAAAATCGAAACGCTCCCATTGTACTGATGGGAGTTAAATCCCTTCGAGTTGCCTTGTTGTCTTGCCTCTCTCGGCAATCCTTTGATATTGGCAACCAAGAGGGAGTCTCGTTTCGAATCGTATACCAAAGCGCCGGGAAACCAGCCCACGGGGATCAATCCTTGGAGTTTGCTCTCGCCTGGGGTTTGAGGCTCGAACTCAACTACAGCGATCGCATTTTGAGTCCCGTTGGCAACGTAGAGCACGTCGGGCTCTTTGCCGAAGACCAAGGCGTTTGGAGTCGCTCCGAAGAGCTCCGACGGATTGGACTTTGTCCAGATCTTCTCCTGAACGCTCAAGGAGTTCAGGTCAATCACACTCAAGAAGTCGCTTGCAGCATTGGCGCAAACGGCGTACTTGCCGTCGGGAGATACGGCCAGCCCCGAGGGGTGCAAGCCGACGAGAATTTCGTCGACCTTGGACGAATCCAAATCGATGATCGAAACGGAGCCTTCGTTGGCGATGAACCGGACCGGATCGACGCGTACGACGGTCCCCTTACCGGCCGGACCGACAAGGTCGTTTTGGCCTGGGCGGCGTCCTCCCCAATTGCTGACGATCGCACGATTTCCAACGAGCTTGACATCATAGGGTGCCACGCCGACATCGAAACTTCGCACGACCAGTCCTGATTCGAGTTGGATTTCCAGCAAACGATTCGAGCGGTTGCCGCAGACGAATAGTTTTTTTCCATCGTCGCTGATCGCCAATCCGCTGGGGATTTCCTGCTTGCGTTTGGGGGCATCTGCATTGGGCAGCGAAATAGAGTACGAGGGGGTGACCTTGTCCGATGCGTCGACCTCAAAGGCCTTGATGGAACCTTGGACATTGCTCATGTAGATCCAGCGTCCATCGGGCGAAAAGACCAGTCCTGTGAAGCTAGCGATGGCTTTGGTATCGGGTTTGAGGTTGTTGGCGGCTGCTTGATCGGGCGGTGCTTTCGAATCATCGCTCGGCAGATCGACTTGCTGGAGCACTTGGGCCGTTTGTGGATCGAGCACCACGAGCTTGCTGGTCTTGCCGCTGGTCACGGCGATTTTGCCATTGGGTGACAATGCGATCACTTGGGGACGCATCCCTGGTAGTTCCTGCCATTTTCCGATCGGGGTCAGTCTCTGGTTAACGGGAGTTTCGATCGAATCGTCGATGGAGGCTCCGACTTCCTGGGCGATCGTCTGAGTTGATCTGAATCCAAGGCTAGCCAACGCGATGGCAATAAGGATCGATTTCGTTGAGAGCATCATGTCGAGTCAGTGGTTGAAGGGATTTCAAGGTTGAAGTTTGGTGTGTTCCAAAAGCGGCAATATCCTACCGCGCCGCGATGGACCATTCCTGGAATCCTCGGTTTTTTTAACCATCGGGCAATTCCAAACCTATCGACTCACCCGTGCTTGACTAAAATAAAGAACGGATTTGAAGGAACCTTAACGAAAACAGCCCAACATCATGTCCCCACTAGTCATGGCCATTTTTGGCACTCTCTTTGTCATCGCAGCAATCCTCGTCTTGATCTTCCTGGCTATCTTGTCGAGGTACTTCTGGCTTTGGATTCAAGCCATCATGACCGGGGCGAATGTGGGACTCGGGGACTTGATCGGCATGATGTTCCGACGCGTCGATGCCAGGATGATTGTCCGGAGCAAGATCATGGCCGTTGCGGCCGGAATCGACGACCCGGAATTGACCACTAAAGCGCTTGAGGCCCATTATCTCTCCAGAGGCAATGTCCCCCAAGTGATCCGAGCCCTGATCGCTGCTCGCAAAAGTCGACAGATCAATCTGTCGTTCCAAAAGGCAGCAGCCATCGATTTGGCAGGACGCGATGTGCTCGAAGCAGTCCAGACTAGCGTTTACCCTAAGGTCATCGACTGCCCACCGCGAAACAGCGTCAACCCATTTCTCGATGCGATCGCCAAGGATGGAATCCAGTTGATGGTCAAAGCCCGTGTGACCGTACGGGCCAATCTAGCCCAACTCATCGGTGGTGCCACCGAGGACACAATCATCGCCCGGGTTGGCCAAGGGATCGTCTCTGCGATCGGATCGGCCGAAAGCCATAAAACCGTGCTTGAAAACCCCGACATGATTTCCAAAGCAGTGCTCGCCAGCCGTCTCGATGACCAAACCGCTTTCGAGATCGTCTCGATCGACATCGCTGATATCGATGTGGGCGAGAATATCGGAGCAAGACTCCAAGCCGACCGGGCCGAGGCCGACACCCGCGTCGCGCGTGCTCGCGCCGAAGGCCGACGGGCCGAGGCCGTTGCGATCGAACAAGAAATGTTCGCCAAGATCGAAGAGAGCCGAGCCGCCGTCGTCGCCTCCGAAGCGAGCGTTCCGTTTGCAATCGCCGACGCATTGAAAGACGGAAAGATGAAAGTGATGGATTACTACAAGCTCAAGAACATCACCGCCGATACCGAGATGCGCCAAAGCATCGCCGGAACCAGCACCACCGGTCCGTCGAACGCCCCACAAACACGTCCTGCGAATTAACACCGTTGCGACCGACGACCATCCGACTCTCATCCATCCGACTCTCATCGACTCGAACCGATTATCATGGCCGACGAACTCGACGAATTTCTCAAGCAAGCTGCCCAGAGACGCATGCGAAGGCAGCAGGAAAGCAAGCGCCCTGGGGCCTCTGATTCTCCCTCCGCCCCGATATCCCGCTCGGCACCGGCAGGGAATCCCTCCCAGCAGCCCCAGCGGCCCAGCGGTCCTGCTGGCAACTCAACCAAACCGAAATCCGAAGTCCGGCTTGCCCCCCCACAAGCCCAACCCTATTCCCAAACGCGCGGGAACGTTTTTGATGAGGACGCTGCACTTGCCCAACGGCAGATCGAGTCTTCCCTAGCCAACCGCCATGTTTCGACCCCCATCGAGTTGGCCGACGAGGGAATCGATGGCTACGTCCGCTCGAACATGCGCGACGCATCGACACTCGGAGATATCCAAAATCGCGATCGGGAAAAAAAGAGGGTTGCCTCGACGAAAAAGAAGTCGACGAGCACCAGCACTTCTTCGGAGCAGCCGATGGTGCATTCAAGGCCCAACGACAACTTGGGCTCTTCGGATCTGATCCATCAGCTTCGCAATCCGCAAACCTTGCGTATGGCGATCCTTGCACACGAAATCCTACGACGACCCTACCAATGATCCAAGTCGAGAGACCATCGACAACATGACAGACGGACCTGACTTTCTCAAGGGCACCGATGGATTGCTCCCGGCGATCGCCCAAGATGCACAGACCCTCCAAGTCTTGATGATGGCTTGGATGAACCAAGAAGCTTACCTCGAAACCCTCGCGTCTGGATACGCGACCTACTACAGCCGGTCGCGAAAGAAACTCTGGCGCAAAGGAGAAGAAAGCGGGCACCGCCAGCGCGTTCTCCAAGTGCGCGTCGATTGCGATGCCGATTGCATTCTGGTGATGGTCCATCAAACCGGTGCGGCTTGCCACGAAGGCTACGCCAATTGCTTCTTTCGGCAAGCGACCTCCGATGGCTTGATCGTGGACCAAGTTCGCTTGGTCAACCCCGAATCGGTCTACAAGAATAAACATGATTCCCAGAGACTCGATTCTGGTCTTCCCGAGTGACTCGATCCTAAGCGGCCAAGATGCCAGAGCTACCAGAAGTCGAAACCATGCGCCGGGGGTTGTTCCCGGCCATCGGTGGAACGATCCGCCGTGTCGAGTTCCCCGAGAGCCGCTATCGACCGATCGTGATGAGTCCAGCACCTAACCTCTGGGCTTCAAGCCTAGTGGGCCGATCGATCCTGGGGATCGACCGAATCGCCAAAAGGGTTTTGATCCGACTCGACGACGACTTTCAGATAGTCCTGCAGCCCAAAATGGCAGGCTTGACCTTGATCGCCGATCCGCCGACTCTCGAACACATCCGTCTGGTGATTCATCTTGAGAATGCTCACTGCGAGCGAATCCTCTATTGGGACCGCCGCGGATTGGGGACAGCCCATATCTGGTCGGCAGATCAATGCGACCAGTTCCTCGGCCCAGCGGTCCTCGGGACCGACGCGTTGAAGATCGATGCAAAGGAGTTTCATCAGCGGTACGGCAAGCTCAAGCGGCCAGTCAAGCCCGCTCTGCTCGATCAGCGCCTCGTGGCAGGCGTGGGCAACCTCTATGCGTCCGAAATTCTCCATCGAGCTGCGATCGACCCTCGAACCTTGTGTCTGCGCATCAGCAAACCCAAATGGCATCGTATCCACCAGATCATGCAGCAAGTGCTCCTAGACGCGATCGACAACGAGGGCTCGACGCTCTCCGATGGGACTTACCGAAACGCGATCAATGGCGAAGGTGGCTTTCAGCACTTTCATCTGGTCTATGCCAGGGATGGACAAATCTGCACGTCCTGCCGATCCGGAACGATTCGACGCATTGTCCAATCGCAACGCAGCACGTTTTTCTGCTCGGAGTGTCAGAAAAGAGCGTAAGGGACCCTAAGGTCCGTCGCCGGGCCAATTGATCGTCTGATCCAATGACTTCACACGCTTGAGCCCTCGCTCCCAAAGCGGATTGATCATCGCCTCCTCGAGCCGCACGTCTGCATCGTTGCGGCTCGCTTCAGGACCCAGCAATTCGCGATTCGTCCAACGCTTGGTGTTTTTCCAAAGCTCCAGCGTGCTGCCGTTGGTTTTTGTCCACGTGTCAATCCACTCCGAATCGACCGACGCCGTCGATTCGTTTGGGAGTACCTCATGGATCCAATCGGACGGATTCGAACTGCCTTCTTCCCTCCAAACCACGGCATGCTTGCCCGGTTGTTCCAGGAATTCGCGAACTTGATTTCGCCAATGCTCTTGCTTCATCAATGGTTCGCTAGGAACGATCATCCATTGAGCTTCGCTCGGGCATCGATCCGTGGCCCGGGCATCGGCGTACTTGTTCAGCAGGGCAAAGGCGTGGTAGTGATCTTGTCGGTCGGCAGATCCCCAGTAAATGTTGCGGTCCGCAAGGGGCTCGACGCACCATACGAGCGAACGGCCCGCTTCGGCGGCTAGCCCGCGAGCCATCCGATCGGCTGGTTCCTGTTGGGTAGGCTCCTTGTTGGGGCCGGCGGCCCATCGAGCGCATTGGAGCCATAGGCGTCGGTTGTCCGCGTAGTTGAGGAACAGTCCACCGATCGCGTTTTGGTCACCCAGGACCACGATCCGCCCGGCCCCGAATTCCTTGGCCGCAAGAACCGGGAGAGGTCCATTGGGCTCGTCGGGTTGCTGGTGAAAATCGCCGGTAAAGCCCATGTCTTTACCCTCGCCGTACATCGGGATACGCCCCCGATCCGCCCAACTCGTAGGGCTTGTCCATGCGACTGCAAATCGCGCGTCGACCGTACCACCGGTCTGAATGCCTACATGCTTGATCCCCGAGACGATCGGATGCTCGCCAAAGGATTCGATCAGGATCCAGCCGCCCCCTTGTCCCAGAGTATAGGGTGCATGTTCGCAAGCCGTCGCGTTGGAGAGATTCAAATCGAGTTGATCAAAGAGCGGTTCGAGCGCATGGTTGTGGAAGTAGCAGTTGGTGTGGTCGGTGATGATGATCAGACCGGCGCCCTGTTGGACAAATTCGCGAAGCGCAGCGATCTCCGAAACTCGGAAAGCCGGACGATCGGCCGACACAAGGTTAAGCACGACAAGATCGAGCGAAGCGAGAGACTCTGCGTCCCAGGCTTCGAGTTGGACATCGACCTGCCAGCCCATGGCCGAAAGAGCCTGAGCGGCGCGCGAAGGACCTGCAAGCAGGTGGTACTGGTTGAGTCCAGGTTGTGGGAGTGTTTCGATCCATGTGTGCGAGTGCATCGCATCGAAACGGACTCGGATCGGAGGATCCGGATCTTGGGCGCGGCTCGGATACCCGCCCATCAACCCAAACAACGCGAGGCTACAGGCAAATTCAACGATCGGACGTCGAAGTCTCATCGTGAGGGTTTGCTCAATGGGTTTTGAATGTACTGCGTGTAACATCGCTTGCAGAGAATGTACTGACGGCGTTGGTACCAATCATCTCCGAAATCGGACGAACTGATCTCGTCGGCCGATTCGATCATCGCTTCGATATCGCTCAGTTGGTCCTCATGGGACGCGTAGTCCTGATCGTCCACGTAGCCCTCGGCCTCGATTTCGATGGTGATCGTGTAATGGAGATTTTCGAGGGTCTCCAAAGCCTCTTGGCATCGGTCGCAACGAGAGTTTTGCACGTCGGGCCTCAGGCGATACGGATAGCGAAAGAAAGAGTCAAACGAATTGGCAAGTGCGATTAAGGTTGGTTTCGATTTCGAGCTTCGGATTGCAGGTCCGCAATCTCTTGGGCCAGAGGGCCAAGATCTTGGATCGGCTCGACCTCGGGATCCTTGGGGCCAACCTGGCGCTGGTTGCATCGAAAAAACTCAGACAAGTAGTGTTGCGGCGCGTTGTGTTCGGGGACCTTGAAACGGTCTCCCTTCTGCAGAATCGGTCGGTATTCGTGCATTTGACCAAACTGCCGGTCACCAGCGACTTAGCAGGGAATCCAATGGCCTTGGCCCTCCTGGTCCTCAAGGTAAAACTCTGGATAGCAGTGGTTTGGAATCCATACGCAACGGGCTGGGATGTTGCTTGCTCGGCAGAGGGCGATGAAGATTCCCGTCATCTCCTCACAGTCCCCTCGCTTGTCCTTCATCGCCTCGCGCGTGTTGCGGATCGGGCCATTGGTGTACTCGATGTTCTCCCGCACCCAGTCGTAGATTTTTTCGACATGCTCCCAAGCGGTCGCGGGTTTGGAATCCTTGATCGACTTGACGATCCGCTTGATGTCCGATGCCCCCGCATCGATCAAAGGGCTATTGCCCATGAACCAATTGAGTTCCTTGGGCGTCTTTTTCGGAATCACAAAGATCGATGGGTCCGTCGGAGCGGAGATAAATGACTTCTCGATCTGGACTTCGAAAATCAGCTCCATTTGGCTGTTAGGTTGCATCGCAGGAATGCTCATGACCAACTGCCGAGCCGTCACCGGTGCGTTCGGGGGCAAGTCGCGATACTGCCACTGCGCATTCGGTGGAATATTCGATTGCTTGATCTGCACCGTTTGCTCAGGCCAATCGGTCGGAAACGCCAAGGTTGCAAACAGGTTCGTGCAGAAGTTGTCGTTGGAATTGAACTTCATTCCGAACTTCATGTCGAGCTTGCGCGGAGCAAAGTAACCGACTCCCTTGCTGTCGCTCTGGCTGGGGTTCTTGCTACCGGCTGGAGCCTCTTGGTCCTGGGCAAAGGCCCATGCGGCTTGGCAGCTAACGAGGCTGCAGTTGACGACGCTCGGGAACAGGACGAGTCCTGTGATGCCACGGCAAAGCAAATCCCTTCGAGACAACGCGTCTGTCCACGGTTCTTTCATGATCGCACTTTGTTGTTTGTTTTGCCCGGGTTGGTTGTTTTGCCCGGGTTGATTGTTGCGCCCGGGCGGATCGCTGTACTCGGGCGGATTGGTGCGCTCGGTAAGCTGGCACTGGTTGCAGTCGTGACTCGCAGTCGTGACTTCTAGTGTAATTAGATTTTTTTCGGCTCTTGGACAACCCAGGCTTGCCCGAAAAAGCTTACGCCCTTGTCGAATTCCCCGGCTTTGGTCCCACCCCCCTGCACACTACGCTAGAATCGCTAGCATTAAGGCTTTGATTTATCGATACTTAGGAGTTCCCCATGATTTGGACCGGCAGGACCCACGGGCACGATCGGCGCCTGGCTCGAGCATTTGCGGTATTCTTCTCGTTTTTGGCGTTTCTTGCTGGCTGTCTCGGGGAAATGCCGTTGGCGTTGGGCCAGTTGGAAAAACCCCAGGAGGCAATCGCCCAAGCGTTGCCTGTGGGTGCCGAGCAGATCACGGCTGGCAGAGTGACGGCAACGATCTCCTTTTTGGCCAGCGATGAGCTTGCAGGCCGCGAGACCAGCAGCAAAGAATTTGAAATCGCTGCGGCTTATGTGGCAGCCCGATTCCGAGGGGCCGGGCTCGAGGGAGCAGGGCCCGAGGGAAGTTTCTACCACGAGACGAAAGTCAGCCAGTCGCGAGTACCGTCCGATACGGTCTTGCTCCAAGACGACGGAGTGCCGGTGGCTCACTACGGACTCCTGAGCACCGGTGAGCAAGCCTGTGCGCTTCGGGGACCAGTGATGGATGTGTCGCTCGAATCGCTTCAGTCCCCGGAGGCCGATCTTAAGGGGCTCAAGGGCATCGTTCGAGGGAAATTCGAAACGCAGGCCAAAGGTTCTCGGGCCATAGCGCAACTGAATCGGCTTGCACAAAGGCTCCAATCCGCTGGTGTCGAAGCCTTGCTGCTGGATTGCGATCCGCAAGCCCTGTGGATCGAGCAAGCCGAGTTGGCCCGTTCGAAACCCAAGCTGGATCGCAGCGACCGCGCGGGGATCCCGATCTTGCTGATCCCGTCGGCGGTAAGTTTCCCTGGCCCGATCCAGCTCAACACCTCGGCGATGATCAAAGACGAGAAATCGATGCGCAATGTGATCGGGGTGCTTCGCGGATCCGATGAGACGTTGCAAAAGCAAGCGGTACTTTACAGTGCGCACTTGGACCACTTGGGGGCCAATCCCGCGCTTCGCGACGATGCGATCTTCAATGGAGCCGACGACGATGCATCCGGAGTCACGGCTGTTGTGACGCTTGCCGACGCGATTGGCAGCATGAAGGAACGTCCGAAACGCTCGGTGCTGTTTATGACTTTTTGGGGAGAGGAATCCGGGTTGCTCGGTTCGAAGCAATTTGTTGCGAACCCTTCTTGGCCATTGGATCAGATCGTAGCGAATATCAATATCGAAATGATTGGGCGTCCCGAGGGTGGAGCCAGGGGGAAAATCTGGATGACCGGCTGGCAGGAATCCGACCTTGGAATTCTGATGAGTCGTTCGGCAAAAGACTGGGGGATTGAGATTTTTGAGCATCCCAAATTCAGTTCCATGCTGTATCGATCCAGCGACAATTGGTCTTTTGTAGAACGTGGTGTTATCGCCCATAGTTTCTCTGCCGGATCGCTTCATCCCGACTACCACCAGGTCGACGACGAATGGGATCGGCTGGAGATTCCGCACATGACGCAAGTGATCCAGGGTCTATGGCTCGGCTCCCTGCCGATCCTCGAGGGCACCCAAACCCCTAGCAAAGCAGCCCGCTGAGTTTTTGTTTCCTACCAACCGAAAGTCGATTGCCGATGAGTCAAAAGAAAGTCCTGTTTATCGTAGGTGATTTCGTCGAAGACTACGAAATCATGGTCCCTTATCAGATGCTATTGATGGTCGGTCATGCGTGCCATTGCATCTGTCCGGGAAAGTCCTCTGGGGACTATGTCATGACGGCGATTCATGATTTCGAGGGGCATCAGACCTACAGCGAAAAGCCCGGGCACCGATTTGTGCTCAATGCGGACTTCGCGACGATCGATCCGGAGAACTACGATGCGTTGGTGTTGCCCGGAGGAAGAGCGCCGGAGTATTTGAGGATGAATGCGAGGGTCTTGGAGATCGTCAAGCATTTTGCCAATGCCGGAAAACCGATCGCTGCGATTTGCCATGGGCCTCAGATTCTCTCGGCCGCCGGTGTGCTCGTCGGCAAGGAATGCTGTTGTTATCCCGCCGTCGAGTACGAGGTGACCGCAGGGGGTGGCAAATACGTAGCTCCCAACGAGCAGTTCAACAGCGCGTGCGTTTCAGGGAACCTTGTCACGGCCGCCGCTTGGCCTGCACATCCGGCTTGGATGCAGGCCTTTGTCGCATTGCTTGGAACCAAGATCGAGCTCTAGGCCGATTGGGTTTTAGAGGGTTTTGTTGAAGCTATACGAGCCCGGTTGTCGGACTTCGACGGCCGGGGCATCGCCCCATTCGATCTTGTCGGGAACCAGCGACAACTTGCTATCCTTGAGATCATCCCATCGGATGACTTCGCCCGAGTAAGCGGCTTCGCGACCCATGATCGCCATGAGCGTGCTCTTGCACATGTAGTCGCCATTGTTCAATGGGGTGCCTTCGCGAATCGACTTCATCAAGGCGACGTGCTCGAGGTAGTACATGCTGGGCTTTTCCCCCTTGAATTTCCAGGGATTTTCGCCGGTGATTTCGTTGGCAAGCACCTTGGCGGTGCCTTTGGTGCCATAGACGAAATCCTCCGTTTCGTTGAAGCAGTTTGGCATTTGTCGGGTCGCCGCGTAGGTACGGGTGCCGTCGGCCCATTCGTAGACCACGTAGAAGTGATCGTAGATGTCCCCATACTCCGGATCGGTGCGAACTTGACGTCCGCCCATTCCATAAGCCAAGACAGGAGGCACATCGTTGTGGAGCCACATCGATTTGTCCAGTGAGTGGATGAACTGTTCGACGATATGGTCACCGCTTAACCAACGGTAGTACAGCCAGTTCATGACTTGATTGTGCATCGGCGTCCAGTAGTCCTTCGGTTCGCGGATCCAGAGGGTTCCGGCGAGGTAGTTTTCTTGGACGGAAATCAGCTCACCGATTTTCCCGCTGTGGATTTGCTCCATGGTTGCCTTGACGCCAAGATCATAGCGCCAGCATAGACCCGAGACGAGCGACAAACCTTTGGCCTTGGCCGCTTCGCTAGCGGCCATCACGCGGCGAACTCCGACCGGATCGACGGCGATCGGTTTCTCGCAGAAGATATGTTTGCCGGCTGCGACCGCAGCTTCCATGTGCATGGGGCGAAAGCCCGGTGGGGTCGTCAGCAACACGACATTGATGTCGGTTTGCAGAAGCTTGTCGATCGCGTCTAGACCCGAGAACGCTTGGTCGTCTGGCACGGCATATTGCTCGCCCAGGGTTCGCTTGAGGTTATTCTTGGCTGCTTGAAGCCGGTCGTCGGTGACTTCGGCAACGGCCGTCAGTCGGCAACCGGAGTCGGCCGTCATCGCGTCTTTAGCGGCACCTGTTCCGCGTCCACCGGCACCGACGAGCCCGACCTTGATGATGTCGGAGCCTTGGGCATGGACCGAGCGGTTGAAGAAACTCGCTGCCAGTCCACCGGCGGCTGCCGAGGCGACAAATTCCCGTCGGCCTAGGTTGCTCGACGCATCGGCTCGAGCCGCAAGTGCTTGAACATCGGACTTCGAGGCGCTTGTTACAGAATCCAAGGGTGATTTGCGATCGGAACTCATGGAAGGAATCACTCGGGTAGGGGTGACGAAATAGGAGGGACGGCGTATCTTGGAGGGAAACCAAGGTAGCAAACGGGCTTCGTTTATAACCCAAGGATTTTCGCATGCAACAGAGCAAAAGAGAATCCAAGGTGGAAATTCGCCCGAACCCAAGCCTCTACTGTCCTGAAAATCGTCTCAAACCAAAGCCTTTTTTACCCGAAGACCATCGAGATGGAATCGATCGACCAAGACTCACCCTTGAACGATTTACCGGAGCAAGAGTCTTTGGATCGGACTTTTCGCGAACCGATCGATGAGGTTCGATTTGGCCAAGCGATCGCGACTCCGCTGCCGATCGAGCTGGAGATCGGATCGGGCAAGGGGCTTTTTCTGACCAATGCGGCAAAGTCCGATCCGAGTCGATTTTTCATCGGCCTGGAGCTTGCAGCCAAATACGCCCGCGAGGCGCAAACCAAGCTCGAGCGGCTGAAGATTCAAAATGCGGTCTTTATCGCAAGCGATGCGACTCGGGTCATCGCGACAGAAGTTCCCGATGAATCGCTCGTCGCGGTGCACGTTTACTTTCCTGACCCATGGTGGAAAGCCAAGCACAAGAAGCGACGGGTTTTGTCCGATGAAACCATCGTGCACATCGAGCGGGTGTTGAAGCCTCACGGGGAGCTCCACTTTTGGACCGATGTGCTTGATTATTATGAAATCGCCGTTCCTCGAATCGTCGAGCTGACCTCCATGAGCGGACCACACTACATCCCGGAGCCGACCAGCACGCACTCGATGGACTACCGTACCCATTTCGAACGACGGACCCGACTCAACGGTCTGCCGGTCTACCGAGCCCGTTTCGTGCGAAATGTTTAATGGGACGAATGTTCGTGGGCTGAATCATGGAAAGATTTGAATACTCAACCCCGACGATGGGGACAATTCTCAAATTCGTCGTGATCGCTCCAACGCAGACCATCGCAGAGCGTTGGATCGACGTGGGCTTGAGCGAAATCGAACGCTTGATCCCGATCTTCAACAATTACTCTCCTGCGAGCGAAATCTCGAAACTCAATGCCCGTTGTGGCACTCGCACGGAGATTTCGGCGGACCTTTATCGAGCCATCGAGCATTCTCGCCGTTGGCATGCGCTTTCCTCAGGCGTTTTCGATATCACTTGCGGCGCACTGTTCGAGCTTTGGAAACAAGCTCGTGGTAATCGCAGATTGCCAGCCCAAGCCGAACGCAAAGAGGCTCTGGAGCGAAGCGGCTGGAACCACGTCGAATGCACGGCAATGCAGGATCCTGAGGCCCCAGTTGAAAGATACTTTCTGACCGTCCATCGACACGGACTGGTTCTGGACCTATCGGGAATCGCAACCGGATACATCATCGATTCGCTCACCGATCGGATGATCCTCGCCGGATGCAAGGCATTCCTGATCGACATCGGTGGCGATATCCGACTCGGACAAGCCCCATTAGGAAAAGAGGGTTGGCGGGTCCAAGTCGCCGGACTGGAAAAGACCGATCCTGCGATCATGGAGTTGTCGCTGGCGAATTGCTCGTTGACCACTTCGGGCGATCGCAATCAATCGCTGGTGCTCGACGGGGTGACTTACAGCCACCTGATAGACCCTCGAACGGGGGAACCGCTGACGAATCATCAAAGCTG
This sequence comes from Planctomycetota bacterium, assembly GCA_003671195.1. GTDB lineage: Bacteria > Planctomycetota > Planctomycetia > Pirellulales > Pirellulaceae > JBKCUI01. Next base: position 5,750 of record QWPJ01000100.1, on the reverse strand, counting down.
TACAGCGATTGCATCGACGGCGATCGATGCCGATGCGGCGGCCACGGCATTGAGCGTGTTGGGGCGAGCCGCAAGTTCCCAGCGATTCGAAACGCTTCCGATCGATCAAGCGGTTCTCTTGTACTGCGACGCGACGAGCGATCCGGGGCAGCGTTCCTCGATTCGTTTCTCTAGGCTCTTGACTGAAAAGTAGAGACCTAGGAACGTCATTTTGGTAGTGGATCTCCCGCAGAGATCCGGCTGTTTGGAAGAAGAGAACGCAAAGACGCAAGGGCGCAAAGACGCAAAGGTAGTGGATCTCCCGTAGAGATCCTGGCTGTTTGGATTTTAGCCCAGAGGGCGACACTTCTCTGCCATTAGTGCGTAAGCCACCGGATTGCGCGGCTAAACTCACGCTTTCTCTCGGTGCCTCTGGTTTTCCTCTCCGTGCCCTCGGTGCCTCTGTGTTTCGCTCTCTTATCCCACCAAGCACCCGCTATCTCTCTCAGCCTTGTACTAGCAACTTCCTCGCCGTTGGCTGCGGGTTAAACGAAATTGCGCCTGCGGCGAACTCAAGTGGCGTTAGCTATCCTGGCCGAACCATTTGAAACAGATCGGTGCTACGGCACCAGTGTTCACCCCCTAAACGGGCAACGGATCGCAGACGCCTCGGGTCGACTTTCCCGTCGTTATCGAGAATTCTAGGATCGATATGCATCATCACGACATCGCCGATGATCAAGTTCGCTGCGATTGGACCATCTCCTACCGGAACGATCTGACGCAGTCGGCATTCTAGCGCAAAGGGAGCATCAGCCAACCGAGGGACCTTCACCAGAACGCTAGGGACGGTCTGTATCCCAAGCGCTGCGACCTCGCTTTGTTCCGGGGGGAATGAGGCGCTCGAAGCGTTGATCGCCTCGATATCCGGTTCGGTCGATCCATGAATGACGAATTCCCCGTGATGCTCGATATGGATCAGCGTGTCCTTCTTGGTCGAATCCCGCTTGAGCGTCGGCGAGAAAACCACCACCGGAGGGTTGGCACCAAAGACATTGAAAAAACTGAACGGAGCCAAGTTCACGACACCCGTCGAGGACAACGTCGTGACCCAAGCGATCGGTCGCGGGGCGACCAAGGAGACCATCCATTGATACGCTTCTTGGACGGGGATTTTTGATATTTCAATTTGCATAAAGTAGTCCGTAGGGGAAACCGGATCGTCGGAAAACAGGGAGGCTGCTCAGGCTATCGACTCGCGTTGACCGAGTGCGATGAGGGGACTTTACACAAATCAAAAACGCTCGATCGAGCACTTAGGTCCAATGCTTTGTTCGTGCTTGTTCTCGTACTCGTACTCAGCATCGCGGTACTCGTACTCGTACTCGAATCGGTCCAGTATAGCAATCCGACCTATTGGTCCGCAAGTTACCGCGAACCGCCTCGATCAACGATCGACATCGCTGCAGTTAGAACAGCCATCGAGTACGAGTACGATGAAATCCGATGCGAGGCACGATCGATTAGATCCAGGAAAACGGATAGCTTGGATCATCCAAAGCCAAGGATGCTTCGGTTCGATGCAGGGGTCGAAAGGTATCGATCATCACCGCCAATTCGTCGGTCCGCTTCGCATCGCGACTCGCGGCGATCGTACCTGGGTGGGGGCCATGGGGGATCCCGTGCGGGTGCAAGGTGATCGAATCGAGTTCGACACCGCGCCGACTCCCGAACTGACCGGCCACGTAGTAAAGCAGTTCGTCCGATTCGACATTGCTGTGCGCATAAGGGACCTTGATGGCCTCAGGATGGGTATCGAGCATCCGAGGTGCAAAGGTGCATACGACGAACCCGTCGGTTTGGAACGTTTGATGGATGGGGGGAGGTTGATGGACCATCCCGGTAATCGGCTCGAAATCCAGAGCGTTGAAGGCGAATGGATAGACAAGGCCATCCCATCCGACGACATCGAACGGATGATTCCCGAGGATGTATTGGGTCCACCGATCTCCATCGCGCAGTTCAACGACGTAGGAACCTTCGGAGTCGACCGGCTCGACCCATTGAGGGCCTCGCAAGTCCCGTTCGCAGAACGGAGCACCCAAGCGGAACTGACCGTCCGGGTTCATGTAGCGACTCGGAAAACCGATCGTCCCTTTGGACTCGACGATCAGCAAATCGGTTTGGTCGATCGCATCGAATTCGACCTTGAAGGTCGTGCATCGAGGGATCACCAAGTAGTCGAGATCCCGGAAAGGGACCGCTCCGAACATGCTCAAGAGTCGTCCGGTCCCGGATCGAACAAACCACAGTTCGTCTTGGAGTGTGTTGCGATAAAAGAACTCTTGTTCGAGTGCAGGTCGGGAGCGAGTGATTCGGACATCGGCGTTTTGAAACAAAGGCAACCGTCCATGGATCGCGTCTTGGACCCGCATGATTTTTGAGGTCTTCAGATGGATGTGCCGCAGGGCATCCGGCTCGGCCATGGCCACAGGCTTCGGTGGCATGGCACTGATGGCCGATACCCGAGTCGGAGGTCTAAGGTGATACGCGATGCTGTAGGCTCTGTGGAAGCCTTCGGTTGAAATCACCTCTTCGTAGAAGATTCCTTCGCCTTGATACCCAGGAGTCGTTCGGTGAGCGATATGCCGCTTGGGTGGGATCGAACCACGTTGCAAATACTGAGGCATCGATTATTTCCTAGAGGGTAAAGGTACGGGATAACCCACCGAGTTTTCCAATTCGCCCAATCGCTCGACGAACAAGCTGACTCGGTCGCCGGGGTGCAACCATCCCCCTGTTTTCTCAGGAGTAAGTTCCAAGATGCACCCGGTCCCGACGGTGCCCGAGCCGATCACATCGCCCGGCATGAGTTTGGTATCCCGGCTAGCATGGGCCAGGATCTGGGGCCAGGTCCAGTACATCGAGTTGGCGTTCCCGCGTGAAACCTCCTTGCCGTTGATTTCGGCGGTCATGACCAAGTCGAATCGACCTTGGTCGTAGCGGTCCATCAGCGATGCGATTGGAACCCATCGAGGACCAAACGCATTGGCGAAATCCTTGCCTTTGGCCGGCCCCAATCCGACGGCCATCTCCTGCCGTTGCAGATCCCTGGCCGACCAATCGTTGTAGATCGTCATTGCGCAGATGCAGTCCATCGCCGAGTCATCGGCCGGCAGATCGATCGCTTCGTGTCCTACCATCAGGGCGATTTCGAGTTCGAAATCCAGTTCGAGGGTCCCGCGAGGAGGAATGACCAGATCGCCATGCCCGAGGATAGAATTGGGGTTCGAGAAGTAAAAAACCGGGATCTCGTACCATTGAGGGACCATGTCCAATCCGCGTTGGGATCGGCAGGTCCGCACGTGCTGTTCGAAGGCATAGAAATCGCGGATCGTGCGAATTTTCGGTACATCGGTGGTCGGTTCCATCGTCGGTTCCATCGGAAATTACCCCTATCGCTTCATGATGAAATCGTCGAAGCACAAGAGCATTCCAGCGACCACGGCCGTGGAGGCCAAATCGGTAGCGTCGCTCTGCGGGTCGATTTTCAAGTCCCCGACTCCCAAGAACTCTTGGACCGCTTGCGGGTTGGCTAGAAAGTAATCGAGCTGCTCCTGATACGTTTGCTCTAAAATCTTCGATTCGGCAGGGGCAAGTCGTCGGCTGAGGATCCGCATGCTCAGGGATTCGAAGCGTTTGCTAAGCGTTTCGGGGGTAGGGCCAGACGCATCGGAATTCTTCTCGGAAAGAAGTACGATCTGCGCAGCGTTTCGGGCCGCTTCGATGTACTGAGGGTCGTTGAGCAATACCAAGGCTTGAAGCGGAGTGGTCGTCGTCTCACGACGGGCCGTGCAAGTCTCACGACTCGTCGCATCGAAGGCGAGCATGCTCGGGGGAGGAGCGGTGCGTCGCCAAAAGGTGTACATGCTGCGGCGATAGAGCCCTTCGCCCTTGGCTTGCGAATAGGACTTACCCGTCCCGGCCTCTTCCCATACTCCGGGGGGTTGATAAGGCATCACGCTCGGTCCTCCGACTTTGGGGACTAGCAAGCCCGAGACGGCCAAGGCCGCATCGCGGACTTGTTCGGCCGAGAGCCGGTGGCGAGGGCCGTGAAACAGGAGCTTGTTGTCCGGATCGATCGACTCCCAGCTCGGATCGCGTGGAACCGACGATTGACCGTAGGTTGCCGACAGGACAACCTGCTTGCAGAACCGTTTGACATCCCATCCGCTCGATACAAAGTCGCTGGCCAGCCAATCGAGCAATTCCGGGTGCGTCGGCACCGCGCCCTGGCTACCGAAATCTTCGAGCGAAGCGACAATGCCTCGGGAGAAGAAGACCGACCACCAACGATTCACCGCGACGCGGCTCGTCAGAGGGTTTCGATCCGAGACGATCCACTGTGCGAGTTCCAGCCGATCGGGTTTGGACTCCGAGTCGGGCCGTTTCCAGGAACCCGACACTCGCTCTGGGGGATGGGGTTCTACGCGAGCTCGGGGAGCATCGTAGGCGCCGCGTTCGAGGATGTGCGTCGGGCGGGGGACGATCGCAGGAGCCATGGTCATGACGGTGCGAACCGATGAGATCCAATCGTTTTGCTCTTTGCGTTTGCTCTCAAGTTCCTCGGTCAATCGATCGTAAGTTTCCTCACCGCGGAGCAAGGGGGCTTCCCAGTGTGTGGATGCCTTTGCAAGCAGCATCTGACGGCGTTGTTCGGGGATTTCGGGGGCCGATGCGAGGAACAAATTCATCAAATCGCGGGTGGCCAGTTCGTAGTCGAAAAGTTTTAGGTCATCGATCTTGCCGTCGCGAAACCCAACGTCGCGAAACCGAGCACCGAGCGAGAACTGAACGCTGCCGGCGTTGGAGTCCCCCCATTCGCTACGGTATCGAAAATCGCGCGTCAGTTGGTCGCGGACCGTTTGCAGTTCGGTGGGCAAGCCATCAACATAGAGACGGATTCCAGAGGCGCGACTGGAACCATCGTAGGTGACAGCTAGGTGCGTCCAGGTCTGGACTCCGATCGCTTCGGTCGCCTCAACTCGGATCGCATCGCCGGGCCAAAAGTGGATCAACGAAAATTGAGGCTTACCGTTGTCGAGGACCAGTTGCAGTCCTCGGAAAGCGGCATCCTCGGCGGCGACGGATTGATGAGCCACGATGACCCGAGGGGCGTGGTGGTCTGGATAGACCCACAGGGAGAAGCTCAAGGGAGTTTCGCGACCGAACTGCCGTTGAATGGTTTTGTCAGGCTCGGTCGGATGCGGAAGGTTCAGTGCAAACGAGGATGCGTCATCTCCGTTGAATTTCGTCGATTGGCCCGCGATGCCCGGCTCGGAGCCATCGAGAGGGAACTCCCAAGTCGGCTTAGGGGGCGAGGTATCCGCGATGGTCGTTGGGTTTCGATGTTGGAGGATCCATTCGTCCCGAGTTTTCTCGCGAGCTTTGATTTCCGCGATGAGCCGTTGGTCCTTGGCGGTTTCCTCGGGGGAGAACAGAGCCAGCGCCGGGGTGGGCGTTGCGCGGGTGAAGTGCGAATACAGGCCGTGTTCATCGATGTCGGCGAAATAAGCGGCTAGCGAGTAAAAGTCTTTTTGCGCGATCGGATCGTATTTATGGTCATGGCAGCGCGAGCATTCGAAAGTTAGACCCAGGAACGCCGTTCCAGCCGTAACGGTTCGGTCGGCGATATACACTTGTCGAAACTCCTCCTCGATGCTTCCACCTTCATTGGTTTGTCGGTGAAGTCGGTTGAAGGTCGTGGCGAG